>DATCXE010000601.1:0-15982 GCA_036565985.1 Bradyrhizobium sp. | reverse complement strand
CCGCCGCGGGCGCGATCTTTGCGCCTGCGATTGCAGCCGTGACGCTCGGCATCGTCGGACCAAAGGCCTTTGCCCGCCGCACCGGCCGCAACGAAGCCTTCAACCATGCCGGCAATGCGGCTGCCGCCGGCATTGCCGGCATCACGGCCTATTCGTTCGGCCCCGTCGTGGTGTTCTGGCTGCTGGCCGCGATGGCGGCTGCGAGCATCGTCGCCACACTGTCGATCCCGCCTGATACGATCGACCACCATGTCGCGCGCGGTCTCGACGATGCGGCGGACGCCGGTGGCGCCCGGCATGATACGCCGTCGGGCTTCCAGGTGCTTCTGACCTGCCGCCCGCTGCTGATTTTTGCCGCGGCGACGGTCATGTTTCATTTCTCGAACGCGGCGATGCTGCCGCTGGTCGGGCAGAAGCTGGCCCTCGTCAACCGCAACCTCGGCACCACGCTGATGTCGGTCTGCATCATCGCCGCCCAGATGGTGATGGTGCCGGTCGCCGTTCTGGTCGGGCACAAGGCGGACGTCTGGGGACGCAAGCCGATTTTCGCTGTGGCGCTGGCCGTGCTGACGTTGCGCGGCATGCTCTATCCGCTGTCCGACAATCCCTATTGGCTGGTATCGGTGCAACTGCTCGACGGCGTCGGCGCTGGCATCTTCGGCGCGCTGTTTCCACTTGTCGTCGCCGATCTCACACGCGGTACCGGGCATTTCAATATCAGCCAGGGCGCGATTGCGACCGCCGCGGGCCTCGGCGGCGCGCTCAGCACCGCGGTCGCCGGCCTCATCATCGTCAAGGCTGGGTATAGTGCTGCATTTCTGTTTCTGGCGGCGGTGGCCGGTGCCGGCTTGCTTGGATTTGCAGCCATGATGCCAGAGACGTTGCGGTATGCGCAGATCATGGCAGCAAGCGCGGCGATTGAAGATGCAGCAGAAATTCCGATCAGTGCGGCGCACCATCCGGTCGCATCGACGAGTGCAACGGCTAGATGTGCCTGATCCCCACCGTGCCGCCAACTTCGGCAATTGCGCTTACGATTCCCACTTCAAATTCCGGCCTTAACCTTACTGAAGTAAAACTCGCTCCGTCTGAAAGATTCCATCATTGCCGCCGCAACACGGATGTACGACTGCGTCCGGGTATCTGTCGGGAGGGCGACGATGAGTCAGATCAACTTTCATGGGGATGTGCACGCCAGTCATTTCGGGCACCGCAAGCTGACGCCGCGCGCCTGCGTCATCGACAGCAAGAAGCACCTCAGACTGTTTCTTTCGGACGCACTCGAGGATCTTGGATTCGTCACCAGCGAATGCGGTCAGGCCGGCGATCTGGCCAGCGTGATCGACATCCACCAACCGGATCTGCTCGTACTCAGCGTGTGCGCCAACGGGGTCGAGCCCGGCGACATTCTCGAGACCGTGGTCCGGAAGAATTTCACCGGCAAAGTCCTCGTCATCGGCCAGCCGCAGTCGATCATGGTGAGGGCGGTCCGGCAGATCGGCGAGGAATACGGCATCGATATGCTGCCCTCGTTGCAGACGCCCTTCAGCGCAGGAAGCCTGCGCGAGAGCGTCGCGACGATGTTGCCCACCGAGCCGGCTCCAAGCCCGGCGGTCGATGTGGCGGAAGCTTTGAAGGCCGGCTGGCTCGAACTCTGGTATCAGCAGAAGATCAACATCAGAACGCTGGTCCCCAGCGGCGCGGAAGCGCTGGTCCGGATGCGGCACCCTGCCTGGGGCGTGGTCCCGCCGGCGTACTTCATCCCCGATGACAAGGATCCGCATTTTCGCGCCCTGTCCGAATTCGTGGTCGGGCGCGCCATCGAGGACTGGCGCCATCTGCTGGAGAGCCAGGGTCCGGTCGATCTATCGATCAACCTGCCGATGTCCTTCTTCGGGGATACCCACGCAATGCGCGACCTCTGCCGCGCCATCCCCACCCATCCGGCGTTCGGCGGACTGCTGATCGAAGTCAACAGCAGCGAGGTGATCGACAATCCGGAGTTCGCGGTGGACGTGGCAAAAGCGCTGCGCCTCCACAATATCGCGTTCACGATCGACAATGTCGGCGCGGAGTGGCCGTCCCTGATGGAGCTGAAAAGCTTCCCGTTCGTCGAACTGAAGGTCGACCATCAGTTCGTCAACGGCAGCGCCGATGACCGTCTGAAACAGACGGTGTGCCGCCGCATCGTCGAGCTGGCCCACGACCACGGCGTCCGCGCCATCGCCCAGGGCATTGAGACCCGCGCCGATTTTCTTGCCGCGCACGAGATGGGCTTCGACCAGGTCCAGGGCTATCTGTTCGGCAAGCCGCAGGCGATCAGAAAGTTCGCCCGGTCGCGTCCGCAGATGGCGTCCAGTCCAAACTAGGAGGTCCGGGCGTCGCGGCCGGGACCTATTCGAACTTCATGTCGATGCACTTGGCGATGTCGGAGCCGAGCCCGGACGAGATGATGATGCAGCCACGCACCTTCGGCGCATTGTTGTCGCTGGCCCACACCGCATAGCCGCCGGGACCGAAGAACGAATTGGTGTTCGGCGCTTCGGTTTCGGTGGCGTCGAACGAATAGCTGGAATCGGTATCGAAAATGCGGGCCTTCCTGGTGCAGCCACCGTCGGCCTGCACGTTGATGACCTCCTTGTTGTCCCGTGTCAGCGCCAGCGAGACCTGGCAGCGGAAATATTCGGAGGTCTTGACGTTGAAGACATAAGCGTAGGATTTGCAGGTCGCCGTGTTCAGCTTGCCCGGCGCCAGGCCGCGACTGCAGGCAATCCGCTGGTTGTTCGAAAGCTTGAATTCGTCGGCCGCGGCAGGAGCCAGCGCCATGATCGACAATGCGGCACCGAATCCGAATTTCATGACGTGGTTCATACGAATCATCCCTATGACATTTCTCGCAATGCATCTCGCGCGACCGGAAACCGGAACATAGTCGGGAAGTCGAAGGTGGGGAATCACAAAGTCTCAACGGCGACGTGATGCGTCGAACGTGCTAATTGACGGAATAATACCGTTCGTGATTTGTTCAGAACGTGGGACAGGGAGCCGCTGATGGCCGCTGGGAGGATGACGACAATGAGAGTTTCGAGGAAGTCAATTGTGATGGCGGCCGCGCTGACGGGGCTGGCGACATCAGCATTCGCGCAAGCTGCGGCGCCGACACCCTGGGAGTTGAAATCCGACATGGGCTATGCCTACGGCAAGGACGGCAAGACGCTAGCTTACAAGATGGGCACCAACAATGCGGGCTTGCTGCTGAAGGGCGCCAAGAAGGTGCCGAAGGGGACGCTGTTCTTCATCGGCCAGAACGGGCAGCTCTACATGCGCTCCGGCTCCTATCTCGAGGGCGACGGCAGATTCATGTTCGGGAGCGAGTGAGGGGCAGAAATTAACCCCGGTGTCGTCCCGGCCAAGTGAGCGCTAGCGAACGCTGAGCCGGGACCCAAACGCCGCGGCCTTTCTTGCAGCAATCTGGCAGACGTCTCGGTCTATCGATTCAAGCCGGTGGCCATGGGTCCCGGCTCGCGCTGCGCTTGGCCGGGACGACAGTGAAGCTAAAACGCCGCGGCCAATTCCTTTGCGCCGGGCTTGTTGCTGTTGAAATCCATTCGCTCGTCGGTGACCGCGAGCAGCTTCGCCACGGTGTTGTGGCGGATCGCAACGGGATTGCGCTCGTAGCCGCCGCGCTGGAAGAAATTCGAGGTCGGCACGCGCTCGCGCATCGCCTGCGGCATCGTCACCATGTCGAGCCCGGTGCCGTCGCCGGTCAGGTTCATCATTTCGAGTTCGGCCGCCGTCAGCGGGCGATTGTGGCCCTTGGCGCGCGCGAAATGAACCGACGTCAGAAGCTTGTGGGTCTGCAGCATCGGCCCGACGTCGATGTCCAGCACCATGGCATGCACCGCCCAGCCCTGCGGCGTGTTGGCGAGCCTTTCATGGTCCGACCAAGTGTCCGGGACGGTGCGCGAGAACGCCACCATTTTCTTGAGCACCGCGAGCTTGTGGTCCATCGCCCTGCGCGGCGCGCCCGATAGACCAGCGGCCTTGGCCGTCAGTTCCTTGATGAACTCGTGGCCCTGCTCGGCCATCAGTTCGACGCTGTTGGTGGTCAAGAGCTGGTTGTAGCCGATCGCAGTCGAGATCGCACGCGAGCCCGGCCGGGACGCGCTCAGGCCAGACTGCATATCATGATTGCCGCTGCCGCCGGTCTCGAACGAATAGACCCGCACCGCCTGCTCGCGCGTCAATCCCGACGCGAGCGCGTAACGGGCATAGGCCCGCTTGAAATCGACTTCGGACGCCGGGCGCTGCGGAACGAACTGGAAATGCTCGGCGGCGGCCTTGAGAAAATCGGCAACGACCGGGATCGCTTTGCGCTCGCGCGGCGGCTTCTCTTCCTCCGGCTCCGGATTCACCGGCCGCGCCGGGCCGGTGTAAGTCGGTGGCTGCGTCAGCACGTAATCGTCGAGCGCGATCGTCTGGCGCTCCCTGCGCTTGGCGTTACGGCCCTTCCGTTTCTCGGAAATCGAGGACCAGTAGGCGCCCGCCGCTTCGTCGAACCCGGCGCGCGCCTGTTGATATTCCTTCAGCCTGCGTCGATATTCGGCGATCGCTTGCGGCGAGGCGGCCTGCGCCATCGCATCCGCGGCCGATCGCGCAGGCGTATCCATGGCCACGGCAGCCGGCGCACCCACGAGCAGCGCGAGCGCGAAAAATCCGGAACCAATGCGAATCAAGTGCGGGAGCATCGCCCCCCTTGTAGCAAGCGTGCCCGCGAAGTCAGCCCCGAAGGGCCGCGACTTTCGGCCCTACTCCTGCTCGACCCCGCTGGCCTTCACCAGCTGTGACCACTTCTTCTCATCCTTGTCGATGAAATCGGCGTAATCTCCCGGCGTGCCGGGCGTGATCTCGGTTCCGTCATTGCCGAGTTGCCGTTTCACTTCGTCGGAAGCGAGCGCCTCGCGCAGCGCCTTGTTGAGCTTGTCGATGACCGGCCGCGGCGTGCCGGCCGGGGCCACGAGACCGTAGTAGAGCGAGGCATCGAACCCGGTGAGCCCTGCTTCGATCATCGTCGGCACATCGGGAAGCAGGCTGGAACGCATGGTGCTCGTCACCGCCAGCGCACGCAGTTTTCCTGCGGCGATGTTGGCGTGCGATGCCGGGATCGGCGCGAACGCCATCGGAATGTGGCCGCCCAACAGATCCGTCAGCGCAGGTCCTGTGCCCTTGTAAGGAATATGCACCAGCTTGACGCCGGCCGTGCGGGCAAAATACTCGCCGGTGATATGGCTGGCGGTACCGGCGCCGGCCGAGCCGAAATTGACTTTGTCGGGATTGGCCTTCGCATAGGCGATCAGTTCGGCGACGGTCTTGGCGGGAAACGACGGATGCACCACCAGCGAATTCGGCGCGTTGCCGATCATGCCGATCGGTGCGAAATCCTTGCGCGGGTCGTAGCCGGGATTCTTGTACAGCGAGGGACCGATCGCGAGCGTGCCGGTGTAGCCCAGCAACAGCGTGTAACCATCGGGATCGCTTTTCGCGACCGCCTTGGTGCCGACCGTGCCGCCGGCGCCGGGACGGTTGTCGACCACGACCTTCTCGCCGAGCAGTTCGCTCATCTTGTCGGCGATGCCGCGGCCGACGATCGAGGTGCTGCCGCCGGGCGCGAATGGAATCACCAGCGTGATCGCGCGGGCGGGATAGTTCTCCGCTTGCGCTGAATCGATTGCTGCCCCGACGCCGAGCACGATGGCGGCAACGCAGAGCCACTTTTTGAGCATGTTAAGCAACTCCCTCGATTATCTTTTCTTATTTGTCAGTTATCGAAACGATCAGTATTCGCAACCAGCTTGCGGCAGATCCGGAAGTTCCGTCATTGCGAGGAGCGAAGCGACGAAGCAATCCATCTCTCGGCAAGCGGAGAGATGGATTGCTTCGCTCCGCTCGCAATAACGGCCCACTACAGCTACTTCCACGCAAACACCGGCTGTTCCAGTTCCGCCACGCGGGTCTGGCGTCCCGCCAGCACTTCGCTGAACTGGTAGATCAGCGCCGCCGTCGGCGCGTGGATGTGCTGGCCGGCATGGCGGAAGCGGATCACGCGCCGTGTGCTCTCCGGAATCTTCGTGAAGCTGAAGGCGTCCTCGCGCTCGATGTCGTCGAGCGCGATGCGATGCACGGAAGCAACCTCGGCCGGGTTCGGCGAAATTTCGGCGCTGGCGCCAACCCAGACCACCACGGGCGTGATGAGATAGCCCGACCGGGTCGGGTAATCATCGAGCAGGCCCAGCACGTCACGCTCGGCGAGCCCGACGCCGAGTTCTTCGTGGAGTTCGCGCAGCGCGGCTTGCGCCTGCGTCTCGCCCTGGTCGCAGCGGCCGCCCGGCAGCGCCCATTGGGCGGCGTGCGAACGCAGGCTCGCGGCGCGCCGGGTCAGCAGAAACGTGGTGCCCGGGCCGTTCTCGGCGCCGGTAAGCGCAATGGCGACGGCGGCGCGCTTCAGCGCTCCCTCCGCCTCGCCGGAGGGCGCCCGCGTGAAGGCCGCGCACAGCTCTGCGATATTCCGCCGGGTGGTATCGTCAAATGACCTGACCATCCCGCTTGACTACAACACAAGCGCGTCAGATGAAATGACCGGACAGCATGACAGCCCGCAGGAAACGGAAAGCACGACATGACAGCCAAGGCCGCGGACAAACTCAAATCCGACGGCTGGAAGATCGTCGAAACCAGCGGATTCCTGCACCTGATCGGCCCGCTGTGGCAGCGCGTCGTCAATGGCGAGCATGAATATGCGCTTGCTACCGAGGACAAGCATCACAACCGCCGCGGCCTGGTGCAGGGCGGAGTGATCATGACCTTTGCGGATCGGACCTGCGGCATGACCGCCCGCTACGTTTCGGGCAAGCCGACGCTCGCGACGGTGCAACTCGATACGCATTTCGTCGAAGCCGGCAAGATCGGCGAGGTGCTGGTGTCGAAGCCCCACGTGGTGCGCTCCACCCGCAGTCTCATTTTCATCACGACAGAGGTCACCGTCGACAAACGCTGTATCGCGATGGCGAGCGGCGTGTTCAAGATATTGAAGAACGAGAGTTAGATTGAACACCGTCATTCCGGGATGGTGCGCCAGCACCAGACCCGGAATCTCGAGATTCCGGGTTCGATGCTTTGCATCGCCCCGGAATGACGAACTCCAGGATCGAGGAGCCCATCCATGCAATATCGTAACCTTGGCCGCAGCGGCCTGAAGATTTCGCCGATCTGTCTGGGAACCATGATGTTCGGCGGGCCGACCGATGAAACGACATCGTCGCGGATCATCGCGAAAGCGCGCGAGGCGGGCATCAACTTCATCGACACCGCGGACGCCTATAATGGCGGCAACTCGGAAGCGGTGGTCGGCCGCGCGATCTCGAACAACAGGAACAACTGGATCCTGGCGACCAAGCTTGCGAACCAGATCGGCGACGATCCCAATCGCGGCGGGCTGTCGCGGCGCTGGGTGCTGCAGGCGGCAGAGGAAAGCCTGAAGCGGCTCGGGACCGACACGATCGACATCTACTATCTGCACAAAGAGGACCACGCGACGCCGCTTGCGGAGACGGTGCGCGCGATCGGCGACCTGATGCGCCAGGGCAAGATCCGTTATTTCGGCGTCTCGAACTACCGCGCCTGGCGCGTCGCCGAAATCTGCAACATCTGCGACGACAACGGCATCGATCGCCCGATCGTCAGCCAGCCCTATTACAACGCCATGAACCGGATGCCGGAGGTCGAGCATTTTCCGGCCTGCGGCTATTACGGTCTCGGCATCGTGCCCTACAGCCCGCTGGCGCGCGGCGTGCTGACCGGCAAGTACAGGCCGGATGCCGCGCCCGACAAGGACACGCGCGCAGGCCGCGCCGACAAGCGCATGATGCAGACCGAATGGCGGCCGGAATCGCTGCAGCTCGCGCAGGAAATCAAGCAGCACGCGGAAGCCCGCGGCATCACCGCCGGGCAGTTCGCGGTGTCGTGGGTGCTGAACTCGTCGTTCGTCTCGGGCGTGATCGCGGGTCCGCGCACCGAGGGGCAATGGGACGACTACATCAAGGCGCTGGACTATCGCTTCACGGCCGAGGACGAAGCGCTGATTGACCGGCTGGTGGTGAGCGGTCATCCGTCGACACCCGGGTTCAATGATCCCGGCTATCCGATCGAGGGACGCCGGGCGCGGACCGACACGGCCAAGTGACAGCTGGATAGCGCCTGCTATTTCCGATCGGGAATGGGATGCAGCCTTGCAAGCTGGTCGAGCGGGAGATGCGCCTCCTGATCGGTCAGCACGAAACGGACGATGACGTCCTGACGGCCGACCTGTCCCCAAAGCCCGTCCGACGACCATTTCTGCGGCATCGGCCCGCGCAGACCTTCGACCCAGACAAAGTACCATTCCGTCATGGAGCAACTCTTCGTTCCCGGTTCGGAAGCAGATGCGTTGGCCTTTGAAGCTGACCGGCATGCGGTTTAACTTGCCAATCAACAGCGCGCCCGACACTGTCATATGTGGTGCACCCACACCACTTGCAACCGCCGTCAGCCTCCACTGCAGGTCAGGAGCGCCCATGTCTTCGACATCCAATCTGCTGGGTCTGAGCAGGAGGGCTTTCGTTGCCGCGGCCGCCAGCGCGGCGGTTTGCATGCCGGCGCTTGCCCAGCATGCAAATCATGGCGCGCCTTCGGGCGCACCCCTGCCCGAGGCAAAGCCTTCGTCCGACCCGTTCGTCAGGCTTCAGGGCGGCACGCCGCACCATCTCACGGCCGAGCAGATCGAGCAGCGGAAGGTGGACAGTCCCGCGCCGAAGGGGCCCCAGGGCCGCTGGACCCCGAAGGCGGCCTTGCCGCTGCCGCGAAGCGAGATGGCGTGGGCCACCGCCTGGGCGGGACGCATGCATATTGTCGGCGGCTACGGCGAGGGGCGTGTCGACCGCGCCTATCATCATGTCTACGATCCCGCCGATGACCGCTGGTTCAACGCCGCGCCATTGCCGCGCGGCGCCAACCACGTCGCCGTCGTGGCCGATGCCGGCCGCGTCTACGCGCTCGGCGGCTTTATCGAACAAAACCGCAATCCGGATCCGAACGCGTTTTTCTACGATGTGGCGAGCGACAAGTGGACGACCATCGCGCCATTGCCGCGTTCGCGCGGCGCCGCCGCTGCCGTGGCGCTGGACGGCAAGATTCACCTGATCGGCGGCGCGGGAGCGCCCACCAACGAGCGCGCCAGCGTCGGCTGGCATGAGGTCTACGATCCGCAGAGCGACAAGTGGGAAATCCGAAAAGCCCTGCCGGCGGCGCGCGACCATGTCGGAGCGGTGGCCCATGACGGGCAGATTCATATCATCGGCGGCCGCTTCAACACGTTCGAGTACAACACCGATCTTCACCACGTTTACCTGCCCGCGCTCGACACGTGGAAGGAGCGGGCGCCGCTGCCGACGCCGCGTTCCGGCCACGGCCTCGTCATCTACCGCGGCAGGTTCTTCGCGATGGGTGGCGAATATGGCGTGCAGGAGCGAGGTCAGATTTCGCAAGGCGCGGTGTTCGGCCAGATGGAGAGTTACGATCCGGCGACGAACAGCTGGCAGTCTCATGCACCGATGCTGACGCCGCGGCACGCGGTCGGCGCCACCACCATCGGCGATGCCATCTATGTTGCGGGCGGAGGGGCCGTGACCGGCGGCGCGGTGCAATCGTCCGTGCACGAAGCCTTTACGCTGGCCGGCTGACCGCGCTGGCAACATCTACCGTTTGCCCAACTGGGCAATCGACATCAGCGTGTCCTGACCGATGCCCCCTCCCGATCCCTGCAGGATGGCGAGGGCGGGTGAGACCTTCTGGCTGCCGTTCTTCAAGTCGTACATCACGGAAAAGCGATTCAGCAGCTTTGCGAGCTTGGCCGGATCGGTGAGGTCCTTCAGGTTGAGATATTTTTCCACCACCTTGGCCTGCTGGTCGACCGCCATGCTGCCGACCGAGTCGGGCAGGCCGTAGGTGGTGCGAAACACCTCGGCGAGCGCCTTGTCGGCCAGAATGTCGTAGGCGGAGGTGATGTCGCCGGCCTTGCGCTGGAAATACAGCGCCAGCCGTACCCCCGGATTGGCATCGCCCTGCTGCGTTTCCAGATTCTGCTGAAGGTAGTTGTTCTGCGTTTCCAGAAGCTGATCGCGCTTCTGCGGCCCGATTTGCGCGAGACGGGCGACGTTGCCCTGCTCGTCGAAATTGAACGACGCCGCGATCTCGGCAAAGCGGGGGTCGCTCTCGGTATTGGCAAAACTTTTTGCGTCGGTGAGGTCCGAACCGAAAATCTTGCGCAGATAGTCGGTGGTTACTTTCGCTGGATCGAGGCCCTTTGAGACCAGCAGGATATCGACCATCCTCCTGTCCTTGAGCAGTTCGGTCACGCTGCCGACGTCGGCGATGGCGTTCCGGTAGTACACCGCATCCTTTTCGGCCTGGGCCCGGAGTGCGGGCTGTTCGGTCGAGCTTGCAAATTTCGTTTTGGCAACGATGTAATCCCGCGCAATCTGGATGACTTCCGCCGAGTCCTGCGCCACCAGCGGCGAGGTCACGTTGCCCTTGCCGTCGAAGTTCAACGCGCGCGCGAGCTGCACGTAGCGGTCGTCCTTCAACGTATAGACGTAGCTCTTCGGATCGGTCGGATCGCTCCTGAGCACGGCCTTGATCGTGGCTGCGGAGACTTTCTGCGGATCGAGACCGACGGCCTTGAGCGCGAAATTATAGACGTTCGGCGTGGATACGAACTGCTCGACCGACTGCATCTTGTAGATCAGGGATCTGAACTGGTTGATCGCCAGCGTCTCGTTCTCCTCTTCTGCGGCGAGATAGACCGCCCCTTTGCTGAGGACGAATCCTTCGTTGGTGACTTCGCGGTTGGCCTCGATCTGGGCGGGCATGCCTGACGGCAGCGTTCCATCGGGCGAGAACTCGAAGCCGGCGGCGAGGTCGACATACCGGCTGATCATGGAAATGGCGTCGTTGTAGCTCGCGATATCGGCGTTGCTTTTTGAGAGGCGCGCTCTCTCCATCGTGATTCTGGCCCTCAGATCATTCATGTCCGCGCCGGGCTGCGACAGTTGCGCCATGTAGTCCGAAATCTTCGTATTCGCGTCAACAAGATCCGCCTTCGCCTGGTCGAGCCGGCTGCCGAATTCGTCCAGCCTGGAAACCCAGACCGTGTTGACGTAGCTGTTCAGGTCGGTCGGATCGCTGCACAGGACGCCCCTGATCGTGTCACGCGACCACTGGCTGTCGTCGATGCCGAACGCCGCAAACACATAGGTGCGAAGGCGATCGTCGTTCAGAAGCTGATCCACGTTCGTCACGCTGCCGATCATGAGGTTGTAGTAGCGCGTGTCCTCGTCGATGGCCTCGACCTGGCGCGTCACCGTTGCCTTGTACAGGCCGATCATTTCATCGGTCTGGTTTTCCGATTGGGCTATGGCCGTCTCCGAGCCGCCGAACGTGAACGCCGCGGCGAACTCCCGATAGCGCTTGTCGACCAGCTTGTTGGCGTAGCTGTTCGGATTGGAAAGATCGCTCTCCAGCACCTTTTTCATGAAGGCCTTGGCGTAGGTCATATCCTCCAGCCCGTAGGCCTTCATCGCATACTGGTAGAGACGATCGTTCTTCAGGAGGTCGTCGACCGACTTCACCTTGCCGATGTTTTCCCGGTAGTAGGCGGCATTCCGGGTTACGTCGGCTTGCTGCTCGACGCGCGTCATCGACTGCCTGAAATTGCGCACGATCGAGTTGTAGGCGAGATAGGTCGACACCATGGGAGGCCCTCGGGGATGTTCCGGGAAGTTAAGGTGTCTCGGTTGCCCGAAGCTGGACGGGGGATTGACGCCCGGTGCCTCAGGCGAATTGCGCCAGGCCATGGCCGACCGACCAGTTCTCCTTTGCGGACTCCAGGATGTTCACGAAGACGTTCTCCGGCCGGATGCCGGGGTTTTCGCCGAGCAGCTCCGCGGTGCGCCGGAACAGCGCTTTCTTTTGCTCCGTGGTGCGGGTGTCGAACACGGTGATCTGGATGTAGACGACATCTTCGCTCCGGCTGACGCCATAGCAGGAGCTGCTGGTGCGGAAATTCGCGGCGTCATGCTCCCGGATGGTCATGAACTGGTCGTCCTCGGGCACCTCAAGCGCTTCGCGCATCGCCCGATAGAGACTGTCGAAGATCGCCTGCCGGTAGGCTTCCGGCTTTCCGGCGCGCATCGAGATGTGAATGAGCGGCATCGTGGGTCCTTTCCGAGGTTGGTGAGGCGGACGCGCGCCACGACGGCTTCCGCACGGGTGGTTCACCCCGTTGACGAAATGAGCTATCAACCCCAACTGTTTTTGACACGGTGTTGAAAACACGTTCTTGACATCTCGTCAAATACTTTCTGATCTGCGTCGTCACCGCCAGACCCTCATGGTGAGGAGGCGCGCACGCGCCGTCTCGAACCATGCGGCCACAGGCGGGGCCTTCATCCTTCGAGACGCGCTTCGCGCTCCTCAGGATGAGGGGATGGAGCTGATGATGACGCGAACCAAGATCGGACCTTTTGGAGTGAACAATGCGGCCGCGAGAGTTTGACCATGACGACGTGCTGCGCATCGCGTTCGAGCAATTCTGGCGCAAGGGAGTGCGCGGGACGTCGCTGTCGGACATCGCGCGCGACGCGGGCATCCAGCGCGGCAGCCTCTACAATGCCTTCGGCAGCAAGGAAGCGCTGTTTCTCTGCGCCTACGAGCGCTATGCGGGCGAATATCTGGGCTCCATCGAGAAGGCGCTTGCATCGGGGACGTTGCGCGAACGGCTTGCGGCGTTCTTCGATCTGACGATCAGGAATTTTCGTTCCGGCTCGCCGCCGCGCGGATGCCCGACCACACGAGGACTGATGGAACTGGCGTCTGTCGACGGCGAAGGACTTGATGAGAACGCGCGCAAGGCTTTTGCGGATCTGGTGGCGCGCATCACCGCTCTTGTTCAGGCAGCGTTGTCCGAGGGCGCCGCGCGCGGCGAGTTCAAGGGAGATCCCGAGAGCGCCGCCCTGCACATCGCCACCGTCACGCGCGGATTGGCCGTGCTCGAACGCGCCTTCGGTGATGAGGCCCAGCTTCGGAAGATTGCCGCGCACACGATCGAACTCGTGCTGGGCAATCGCTAGGCAAGGCGTGTCAGGTTCGGCGACCATTGGCGTCTCTGGAATACTGGATCACATCCGCTTTCCGCCTTCGCTCTTTGAGCTACGGCGGACAAGTCGCGGGTGATGACAGTTGGGTGCACGTCCGCGTTCTCGCGGCACAGCACGCCCGAGGTTTGCAAAACCTTCCGCCCTCGTCGGAAACAAAGGGCGCAGGGAAAGCCGGGTGCACGCTGCACCCGCGGTCTCGTGTGCAATGTGCGCAAGAGGAGACGCACACGAGCATACAGGTCCAGCGGAGGCATCCCGGCTTTCCCTGCGCGATGGGTTACGGCTTACTTCGTGATCTCCCCGGTGAACGGCTCTTTTGCCACCGTCATCCCCAGGAAGCTTGCTTCCCAAGAACTTAGCGCCAGCACCGCGGCGCCAGGACCACACGACTTCGCCGTCCGCGTCAGGCGCCAACGTCAGTTGCACCATTCGCGTCCACCGCATCTCACCGCGCGTTCGTGACGTGGCCAACGCCCCTTTGGTGGATGAGATGCACGGGATTGTAGGGCTGATTTGGCCTGCAGACTAAGCGGTATATTTTTCGCGAGGCGGCTGGACAGGTTTTGCTGATTTGCCCGTCGTGCCGTTTGGTCGCATCCCGCACGCGGCAATTTGCGCTTGCGCTGAAGGCAAATCAGCAAGTAGCCCGCATAAGCGAAGCGATATGCAGGATGGGGCACTAACCCGGATGTCGCTTCCGCTCATCCCGGTTACGCTTGCTCTATTCTATGTCTGCCCTGCACGACCTTTCACGATAGCGGCCCACGGATTCAGCTTCGGGCCTTCGATGCGTTTCAAGGTGTTGGTGTCGTGATGGTTGAACGGGCGGTCCTGCCCTTTCACGAGAAGTTTGGTTTCGATCAGATAGCTCCAGCTTCCGTCGGCATTGAAGGTGATGTCGCAGCGATAGGAATCGGTGCGAAAGGCTTCGTCCAAAAATTCAGTCGAGCAGATTCCATAGCGCGTGTCGCCGCGCTTCGCGCTGACGGAGATCTTCACGTCATCCGGCTTCGCCTGACCCGATGCGAGCAAAACCTGGCCGCGCGGAATAGCCACGGTCTGCAGGATCAGACCGGTTGCGGGTTCCCAAAGCCAGTAGCCGACCTGGTCATGAAAGGTGATGTCTTCCTCGGGCGTGTTGATGTGGATGTGATAACGCAATCCGTAAAACAGTTGCGGACCATTGGCCTGCGGATCGATCGGGTCCATCCGGATATGCTCGCGAAACACCCGCCGCTCCGGGCCCTCCGCCTTGGGGTTCACGTCCACACCCTTGTCGGCCTGCCACACGCCCGCGAGATGGCGGAGCGGCCCGAGGTTGGCGAGGGCGTCCGGGGATACGTCGTCCGGTTCGGTGAAGATGTCGGCGGGGATCGGCAGCATGGAAAAACCTCGCGCGGTGGAATGGCTCGCCCTTGTTACAGCAACCAGCCCGCATGAGCCAACGGCTCGCGCGAATGCGATACGGCGGACACGCCGTTCATGGGGCTATGCGCGCCGTCGGCTGTTCTTCGCCCGACCGGGCAATTACAAGCAGTCGACGTAAAATCATCGGTCGCGCTGCCCGGGCGGCGGCACGGCCGGCCAACAACAAGAAATGGGCGGAACATCATGTATCGTAAGGTCGCACTCGTCGCAGCAGCACTTGGATTCCTGGCTTGCGGACCGGCCTTGGCGGGATGGCCGGACGACAAGCCGGTCGAAGTCGTCATCGGCTTTGCGCCGGGCGGCGCGACCGACGTCATGGCGCGCAAGCTGTTGCCGTTCGTCGAGCAGCGGCTGGGCGGCAAGGCCAAGTTCGTCGTGATGAACAAGCCGGGCGCCGGCGGCGAGATTGCGTTTGCCACGATCCAGCGCGCCGCGCCGGACGCCTATTCGATCGGCGTGGTCAACGTCCCCGGCTACAACTTCATCCCGATGACGCGAAAGACCCAGTACAGCATGGACGAGATCCGCCTGATCGCGCGCGTGGTGGACGACCCCAGCGTGATCGTGGTGCCGGCGGACAGCAAGTATGCGACGCTTGCCGACGTTCTGGCGGCGCTGCGCAGCAAGCCGGGTTCGGTGACGTTCGGTCATAACGGCGCGGGCACCAACGGACATCTGGCGATCCGCATGCTGGCGGGCGCCGCCAAGGTGGAGCCCAACGAAATCTCCTACCGCGGCACGGCCGTGCAGCGGACCGATCTGCTGGGCGGCCATCTGCAGGTCGGCATGGTCAGCGTCAGCGAAGTCCCCGAACTGCACGGCGGCAACAAGGGCCCGCTCCGCGCCATCGCGATTCTTGCGAAGCAGCGCTCTCCGTCCCTCCCCGACGTTCCGACCGCGGAGGAAATGGGCATCCCGGTCACGATGACCGCCGAACGCGGCTTCGCCGCGCCGAAGGCGATTCCGGACGAGGTCGCCAGGAAACTCGAAGCCGCCATTGCGGATGGCCTGCGCGACCCTGAATACATCAAGGCCTCGCCTGGCGACGCCGCGGTTCTTTCGTTCATGCCCGGCGCCGAATGGCAGAAGCGGCTCGACGACATGAACAAGGCGTTGCAGCCGTTTGCGGAAGAGATGAAGGCGCAGGAGCAGAAGTGAGAGACTCGTTAGTAGCCCGCATAAGCGAAGCGATATGCGGGGATCCGCGCTAACAAGGTCCCGGATGTCGCTTCGCTCACCGGGCTACGATTTCTTGCTATTTCATTGCAACGAATGCGAAGTCGGGGATTAAGGGAAACGCAAATCCG
>DATCXE010000599.1:0-4990 GCA_036565985.1 Bradyrhizobium sp. | reverse complement strand
CGGCGCCGACGGCATCACCGCGCATCTGCGCGAGGACCGTCGTCATATCCGCGATGCCGACATGACGCGCCTGAAGGCCGAGATATCGAAGCCGCTGAATTTCGAGATGGCGGCGACCGAGGACATGCTGCGGATATCGCTTGCCACCAAGCCTCACGCGGTGTGCCTGGTGCCCGAGCGCCGCGAGGAACTCACCACCGAGGGCGGGCTCGACGTGGTCGGCCAGCACAATGCGCTGGCGCCCTTCATCGCCCGGCTCAACGATGCCGGAATCCGGGTGTCGCTGTTCATCTCCGCCGATCCCGCCCAGATCGAGATGGCCGCGAAATTGCGCGCGCCTGTCATCGAGATCCACACCGGCGGCTGGTGTGACGCCGTGGTCGACGGCCATACGGCAAAGGCCGAGGCGGAATGGCAGCGCATCGTCACGGGTGCCGCGTTGGCGCGCGCCGCAGGGCTCGAGGTTCATGCCGGCCACGGCCTCGACTACCAGACCGCCGAGACCATCTCCGCGCTGCCCGAGATCGCCGAACTCAACATCGGCTACTTCATGATGGGCGAGGCGCTGTTCGTGGGCCTTGGCGAGACGGTGCGGCAGATGCGCGCCGCGATGGACCGCGGCCGGCAGCGGATCGCGGGCCGGCCATGATCATCGGGATCGGTTCCGATCTGATCGACATCACCCGGGTGGCCAGGGTGATCGAACGCCACGGCGACCGATTTCTCGACCGCATCTTCACCGACGCCGAGCGCGCCAGGGCGGCGCGCCGGGCCAACAGCGAAAAGATGGTGGTGGCCACCTATGCCAAGCGGTTCGCCGCCAAGGAAGCCTGTTCCAAGGCGCTGGGGACCGGCATCCGGCGCGGGGTCTGGTGGCGGGACATGGGGGTGGTGAACCTGCCGGGGGGCCGTCCGACCATGGAGCTGACCGGCGGCGCGCTGGCCCGGCTGGAGGCATTGACGCCGGAGGGGCTTCAGGCGCGAATTGATCTGTCGATTACTGACGATTGGCCGCTGGCGCAGGCCTTCGTCATAATTTCGGCGGTCACGCCCGGCAAACCATGAATCGTGCAGCCGGGCGCGCCGGGGAACTGTGACAAGACTAAAAAATCTTTGAATTATCAATGGATTGGAAAGTTTTTACGAGACGCTTGATTGCGTGCCCACGAACAACCGTCTAAAACGCCGCTGCGAGAACTTCGAGCCGGGACCGATTCAGGTTAGCGCCGGAATTGGCCCTCAACTGCAGTATTGAGGCCGTCTTCCGGACGCGAACGGATAGCGATTCGCGCGCGGAAAACGTTCTGCCACCGTGCGGGCGAAGCTCGCGGGAATTGGGAAAGCGATGAGTGTGACATCCGGCACTAAATCTGAAAGCGGCTTGGGTGAAACCATCCGCGTCGTCATCCACGCTCTCCTGATCGCGCTGGTGATTCGAACCTTCCTGTTCCAGCCCTTCAACATCCCGTCGGGGTCGATGAAGGCGACGCTTCTGGTCGGCGACTATCTGTTCGTTTCGAAATATTCGTACGGCTATAGCCATTACTCCATTCCGCTGTCGCCGCCGCTGTTCTCCGGCCGCATCTTCGGCTCCGAGCCGAACCGCGGCGACATCGTCGTGTTCCGGCTGCCCAAGGATGACTCCACCGATTACATCAAGCGCGTGATCGGGCTGCCGGGCGACCGCATCCAGATGAGAGAAGGCCTGCTCTACATCAACGACAAGCCGGTCAAGCGCGAGCGCCTGTCCGACTTTATCGGCGAAGACCCCTGCGGCTCCGACGCCACCGCGCGCGTCAAGCGCTGGAAGGAGACGCTGCCGAACGGCGTGAGCTACGAGTCGCTCGATTGCGTCGACAATGGCTTCTACGACAACACCAACGTCTACACCGTGCCGCCGGGCCACTACTTCATGATGGGCGACAACCGGGACAACTCGACCGACAGCCGCGTCCTGTCCGCGGTCGGCTATGTGCCGTTCGAGAACATCGTCGGCCGGGCGCAGATGATCTTCTTCTCCATTGCCGAGGGCGAACATGCCTGGATGTTCTGGCGCTGGCCGACCGCGGTACGCTGGAATCGTATCTTCTCAATCGTGCGATGAACGACGAGACAGCGATCATTCCTGATCCTGCGACCTCGGGCGAGCCGGGCCAGCCGGAGGATGCCGGCCGCGAAGCCGCGCCGAAAAAAAAGCGCGGCAAGGCCGGCGCAAAGGCTGCGGTCGCGGCGATCGAAGGTCGCATCGGCTACAAGTTTTCCGATCCCGCGCTGCTGACGACCGCGTTCACGCATGTCTCCGCGCTGAAGCCCGCGACCCGCCACCGCGCGGACAGCTATCAGCGCCTCGAGTTTCTCGGTGACCATGTGCTCGGGCTGATCATCTCCGACATGCTGTACCGCGCCTATCCGCGGGCCGACGAGGGCGAACTGTCGAAGCGCCTGGCCGATCTCGTGCGCAAGGAAAGCTGTGCCGACGTCGCCAAGTCGCTCGGGCTGCTCGATGACATCAAGCTCGGCGCTGTAGGCGCAGGCGCGGGCGCGCGGCTGCGCAAGTCCGTGCTCGGCGACATCTGCGAGGCCGTCATCGGCGCGATCTATCTCGACGGCGGCTATGCCGCGGCTTCGCAATTCGTCGAGCGCAACTGGGTGGAGCGGATGCGAAAGCCGCGCCGGCCGCTGCGCGATCCCAAGACGGTGCTGCAGGAATGGGCGCAGAGCAAGGGCTTGCCGACGCCGGTCTATCGCGAGATCGAGCGCACCGGGCCGCACCACGACCCGCAATTCCGCGTCGCCGTCGATCTGCCGGGGCTTGCGCCTGCCGAGGGCGTCGGCGGCTCCAAGCGCGCGGCCGAAAAGGTCGCGGCGTCCGCGATGATCGAGCGCGAAGGCGTTGGCGGCAGCAGCAATGACAGTTGAATCGTCACCATCTGCCGGTTCCGTCGAAACCCGTTGCGGTTTCGTTGCGCTGATCGGCGCGCCCAATGTCGGCAAGTCCACGCTCGTGAACGCGCTCGTCGGCTCCAAGGTCACGATCGTTTCCCGCAAGGTGCAGACGACGCGGGCGCTGATCCGCGGCATCGTGATCGAGGACAACGCCCAGATCATCCTGGTGGACACGCCCGGCATCTTCCTGCCGAAGCGAAGGCTCGACCGCGCCATGGTCTCCACCGCCTGGAGCGGCGCCCACGATGCCGATCTCGTCTGCGTGCTGCTCGACGCCAAGGCCGGCATCGACGAGGAGGCCGAAGCGATCCTGAACAAGCTTGCGTCGGTGGCTCACCCCAAAATCCTGGTGCTGAACAAGATCGACCTGATCCCGCGCGAGAAATTGCTGGCGCTGGCGCAGGCCGCCAACGAGCGGATGAAATTCGAGCACACCTTCATGATCTCGGCGCTGTCGGGCGATGGCGTCGGCGACCTGCGCAAGACGCTTGCGAAGATGGTGCCGCCGGGCCCCTTCCACTACCCGGAAGACCAGATGTCGGACGCGCCCATGCGGCACCTGGCGGCGGAAATCACCCGGGAAAAGATCTACCGCCAGCTGCACCAGGAGCTGCCGTATCAATCGACGGTGGAGACCGACAGCTGGACCGAGCGCAAGGACAAATCGGTGCGGATCGAGCAGACGATCTTTGTCGAGCGTGAGAGCCAGCGCAAGATCGTGCTCGGCAAGGGTGGCGCCACCATCAAGTCGATCGGTGCGGAATCGCGCAGGGAGATCGCCGAAATCGTGGGCCAGCCGGTGCACCTGTTCCTGTTCGTCAAGGTGCGCGAGAACTGGGGCGACGATCCGGACCGCTACCGGGAAATGGGGCTGGAATTCCCCAAGGAATGATCGAGGACGTCATTGCGAGCCGTCGCTTTGCTCCTCGCGAGGACGGCGCTAGAAGTTGGTCCGGCAATAACGAAGAACAAGCCCGATGAACATACCGCGGAACGTGCAATGGTTTGAGGCGCTGCTCTATATGTCGCTGACGCTGGATGCGGTGTCGGTGGCGTTTCAGGATCGCACGCCGAAGGGCGACATGACGGAGCAGATGATCAACACGGCGACCGTGATGGCCGGCGGCCTGATCCTGCTGCTGGTCTATCTCGTCTACCTGGCGGCCCAGCGCCGCAAGAACTGGCCACGCTGGGTGCTGGCTGCTGCCCTGGCGCTGTCGGTGCTTTCGCTGTTGCAGGCGATCGGCGAGAACGGCGTGCAGTTCGACAGCGGCATCGAGGTCATCTCCTGCGCGCTGACGGCCGCGGGGCTTTATTTCTCCTTCACCGGCGACGCGCAGGGCTGGTTCAACGCGTGAGGCGCTCTCCGTCATTCCGGGGCGATGCGAAGCATCGAACCCGGAATCTCGAGATTCCGGGTTCGCATCTTCGATGCGCCCCGGAATGACGGCTGTGAGATCGGCTGCCTCTCTCGCCGAAATCCTGTAAACTCCCCGCCATGGAATGGACCGACGAAGGCATCGTGCTCGGGGTGCGGCGGCATGGCGAATCTTCCGCCATCGTCGAGCTGCTGACGCGCAGCCACGGCCGGCATCTCGGCCTGGTGCGGGGCGGTTCCTCGTCGCGGATGCGGCCGCTGCTGCAGCCCGGCAACAGCGTCACCGCGGTGTGGCGGGCGCGGCTCGACGAGCATCTCGGCTACTATCAGGTCGAAGGCACGCGGCTGCGGGCGGCCGTGCTGCTGGCGTCCTCGCACGCGGTCTATGGCGTGACCCACCTGGCCTCGCTGGCGCGGCTGCTGCCGGAGCGCGATCCGCACGAGGACATCTACGAGATGCTCGATCGGACGCTCGACGACTTTGACGATGCCGGCGGCGCGGCGGCGCACCTCATCAAGTTCGAACTCGCGATGCTCGCCGAACTCGGTTTCGGCCTCGATCTGGAAAACTGCGCCGCCACCGGCGCGACCGCGGAGTTGATCTACGTCTCGCCGAAATCCGGCGGCGCGGTGTCGCGGGCGGCCGGCGAGCCCTACCGGGACCGG
>DATCXE010000580.1:0-2779 GCA_036565985.1 Bradyrhizobium sp. | reverse complement strand
CGATGCCGGACCGGCTTGCCCTGACCTGACGACACGGTATTCTCCCGGTCATATTGCCCGGGAGGATTTCTTTTCATGTCCAGAACGTTTCGATTTCGCGAGTTGCCATGAGCGCGGCAGCCAGCGAACTTCTGCAGCGGGAAATGTCCAATCCCGACACGCAATGGAGCCTTGGCACCTTCGGCGCCATCGCCGAATTCTCCCGCGACCAGGGCGAGCCGGTGCGCCTCGCCCGTTCGGACGAGACCGTATCGGCACTGACGTCGCGCGGCGCCATTGTGCTGAAGCCGGACGCCGCCACGCGCGCCTTCGCGTCCGAGGGGCTCACCAAATCAGGGTGGAGTCAGCGCGTCGCGCTTTGCCTGCCTAAACAAGCCTGCGCCATGAACCAGCGCGTCGCGCTGACGGAGATCGGTCCCGATCGCGAAGCGCCCCGCAAGGAAGATCGGGATTCGGTTCTGTTCGATCTCGGTTTCGGCGCGCTGCAGGCGGACTTCTGTGTCCGGATTGGCGACCGCACCCTCGTCAGCAATCTGCGCGAACATGCGGGCCGCCATGTCTTCGAACCCGGCAATCCCGCCATGGGGATGATCCTCGAGGCAAATCCGCACCGTGTCTTCATCAGCCGGCTCGGGCGCATTGAGGTCTATCAGCCAATCCCGCCGCCGTCAGGCAGGAGCCCTGAGGGCCCGCACACCCACGTGCTGCCGAGGCTTCTGCGAAACCGCCGGACCCATCCCGCCACCGAACCGGTACCCGACGGCATGGTTCCATGCGCGCATCTCTACCCGCCGCATCCGGCGCGCGACGGGCTCGGCGAGGCCCGGCCGTTCGACGCCACGCATCATCGCGCGTTTCAGGCGATGCTGATCGCGTGCGGCGACGCCGAAGCGTTTGCGGTCAAGCAACGCGTGATGGATGCAGTGCTTGCCGGCGAGCCGCCGGCATCCATCGCATCCAGTCGTCACGGCCGGACCAGTATCCGCATCGCGTTGCGGCAGATGAAATCGCAGGGACATGCATCGACGACGCTGGACGCCTGGCTCGCCAGCTTCGATCAGGCAAGTTCCGACGAGGGCGATGACGAAGCGGCCCTTCACCACAGAGACTGATTTGGCCCGAAAGCGGGCCTTTTTCGACCGAAAATTACATCCTCTTGGTCCCGATCCATGGTAAACCGCCCCCAGATCGCTCGACGATAACAGTCGTGATTTCAGAGGTATAAGATGGACGATGAGCCGAAGAGCGCCGCCGAACTGAAGGAAATTCGGCTGAAGCGCAAACGCGACCAGGAAGTCGAGGGCATCAAGGCGATGGCCGAGATCGCAGCCGCTGATGTCGCGATCCGAAAGCGGACCGAGAAGCTGCGTGCGCTCCGTCTGGCGAAGGAAGCGGCCGACCGCGAAAACCCGCCAGAACCGAAGGTCAAGGCCAAGGCCAAGACGGCGAAAAGGGGCTGACCTGAGATGTCCAAAGGGGATCGTGATCAAGGCAAGACGGAGCGCGACGCCGCCTCCAAAGCCGTGCTCGACAACATGGCGAGGCTGAAGGCGTTGCGGCTTGCGCGCGAAGCGGCTGAACCACCGCGCGCCGTCACAGCCAGGAAGGTCCGCGCCAAGACGAAGACGCCGGACAAAAAAGCGCCGGCGCTGTCCGAGTGGCTCGCTAGTCAGCAGAACGGTGGACGTCGAACCTGAGACCCGGCGGTCGAATTCGTCGACGGCTATTGCGGCGGGCCCGGCCAGTCGATCAGCGATCGCGTCTTGTTCTCGGCGTCGTAGACCTGCACCTGGAGCATCTGGAATCGATTCTTCAGAGCCATGCCCGCTTCCTCGGCCGCCTCCACCGTCTCGTGATGCGATTTGAAATGTCCGTCCACGACCAGCGAATAACCGTTGGTCGGCGCCTTGTCGGCGCGGATAATTTTGCGCGGCTGCGGGTCGTCCGCCGCGATGCGGGGCTTCTTCATGCTTGCTCCGTGTGAGGGCCCCTTGGACTGAACGCCGCAAAAAGGGCAGGAAAGTTCGAATGGCCAGCGCTAGAATGCCAAGCCAAACGCGGTCGGATTTAGGTCATGCGGTTACCCCGAATCGGCACGCAGCGCAAACGCCGATTCAGCCGGCAAAAGGAATCAGATGAACGGAACTGGCAGGAAAAGCGAGCCTCCGAAAAAGAACAACGACAAACCGAAGAAGCCGGAGCGCGTCCCGGCCGAGGACGACGACTTCGAGGACGGCGACATCGCTACGCCGAAGCGAGACCGCCACGGCGACGACGACGAGCCGTTGTAGCGCCGCTCTCGTTCGTCATGCCCGGCCTTGCCGCCTCCGCTAAAGCTTCGGCGAGCCTGAACGGGAAATGCCTCGGCGAAGCCTTGGCGGAGACGGGTGCCGGGCATCCACGTCTTTGCTCCAACAAGCAAGCAAGACGTGGATAGCCGGGGCAAGCCCGGCCATGACGAAAAGTGAGTTCTCAATCGCGGTTAAATAGTCGAGGTAGATTCCGACGTAGCTGCCCTGACAGCCCAGGAATCGTGGCCGCAGCCCGGGCCGAGGTGCTACGCCATTGCGCGTCCCTGCCCTCCGCAAGGGCAGCTATGCGCCGGCATTCATGGACAAATAACGGCTTGCCTCTATTTTCACCGCAGCCCTTGCCGGGCCGCAGGTATCACGGGGTTCTGAGCCGACATGGTCGATATTCTGGCCGCACCGCAGCAAGCCAAGACGGATGGCAAGGCGGATAGCTCGCTGCGCACGCTCGCGGCGATCTCGGTGGCGCA
>DATCXE010000568.1:0-6526 GCA_036565985.1 Bradyrhizobium sp. | reverse complement strand
CAGCATCGTCGATATGTACAAGCCGCGCAAGCGCCTGGACGTCGGCACCTGGGGCGTGATGGGCATCGGCATGGGCTATGCGATTGCGGCCGCCATCGAAACCGGCAAGCCGGTGCTCGCGGTGGAAGGCGACTCGGCGTTCGGCTTCTCCGGCATGGAGGTGGAGACGATCTGCCGCTACAAGCTGCCGGTCTGCATCGTCATCTTCAACAATGACGGCATCTATCGCGGCACCGACGTCAATTCGGCCGGCACCGATCCCGCGCCCACCGTGTTCGTCAAGGGCTCGCGCTACGACAAGATGATGGAAGCCTTCGGCGGCGTCGGCGTCCACGCAACGACACCGGACGAGTTGAAGCGCGCCGTGAACGCGGCGATGGATTCCGGCAAGCCGACCCTCATCAATGCCGCGATCGATCCGACGGCGGGCTCGGAGAGCGGCCGCATCGGCAACCTCAATCCGCAAAGCGTCCTGAAAAAGAAGTGAACTGATCAACCCATCGGCGTCATTCTCCGCGCAGGCGGGGACTCCAGTAAACGCCGAACCATCGTTTGAGACGGCTGCGTCCGACTGAACCGACGGTGACTACTGGATGCCCGCCTTCGCGGGCATGACGGCAACAGAAAGTAGAAGGAGCAAACACGATGACAAAGGCGCTCAAGGGCGTTCGTATTCTCGATTTCACCCACGTCCAGTCGGGTCCGACCTGCACGCAGTTGCTGGCCTGGTTCGGCGCCGACGTGATCAAGGTCGAGCGCCCGGGCGTCGGCGACATCACCCGCGGCCAGTTGCAGGACATCCCGAATGTGGACAGCCTGTACTTCACCATGCTCAACCACAACAAGCGTTCGATCACACTCGACACCAAGAACCCCAAGGGCAAGGAAGTCCTCACCGCGCTGATCAAGAGCTGCGACGTGCTGGTGGAAAATTTCGGCCCCGGCGTGCTCGATCGCATGGGCTTCCCCTGGGAGAAGATCCAGGCCATCAACCCGAAGATGATCGTGGCTTCGATCAAGGGCTTTGGCCCCGGACCTTACGAAGACTGCAAGGTGTATGAGAACGTCGCGCAGTGCACCGGTGGTGCTGCTTCGACCACCGGCTTCCGCGACGGCCTGCCGCTCGTCACCGGCGCGCAGATCGGCGACAGCGGCACCGGCCTGCATCTGGCGCTCGGCATCGTTACCGCGCTCTATCAGCGCACGCACTCGGGCAGAGGCCAGAAGGTCACCGCCGCGATGCAGGACGGCGTGCTCAACCTCGCGCGCGTGAAACTGCGCGACCAGCAGCGCCTCGCCCATGGCCCGCTCAAGGAATACAGCCAGTTCGGCGAAGGCATTCCGTTCGGCGAAGCGGTGCCGCGCGCCGGCAACGATTCCGGCGGTGGCCAGCCCGGCCGCATCCTCAAGTGCAAGGGCTGGGAGACCGATCCCAACGCTTACATCTACTTCATCACCCAGGCCCCGGTCTGGGAGAAGATCTGCGACGTGATCGGCGAGCCCGGCTGGAAGACCGATCCGAACTACGCCAAGCCGCCTGCCCGCCTGCCGCGGCTGAACGAGATCTTCGCCCGCATCGAGCAGTGGACCATGACCAAGACCAAGTTCGAGGCGATGGAAATCCTCAACAAGGACGACATCCCCTGTGGGCCGATCCTGTCGATGAAGGAAATCGCCGAAGACGAGTCGCTGCGCGCCACCGGCACCGTGGTGGAGGTCGATCACCCCACCCGCGGCAAGTACGTTTCAGTCGGCAATCCGATCAAGCTGTCGGATTCACCGAGCGAGGTGACCCGCTCCCCGCTGCTCGGCGAGCACACCGACGAGATCCTGCGCCAGGTGCTCGGCTTCAGCGATCACCAGGTGGCTGAGATCCACGATTCCGGTGCGCTCGATCCGCCGCGCAAGCAGGCGGCCGAGTAAATCCGTCCCTGATAATCTGGGATACCGAGGCCGCCGGGTTCCGGCGGCCTTTTTTCATGTGGAATGCCAATTACCTGATTTTTGCTGCGCTGCACCCAATCGATTGCTGCCATGCAAACAAGCCTGTTGTCTCTGGCATCTGGTATACATAGATTGTCCCGATCACGAAGCGGAAACGCTCCGCCACTTCAGAAAGGGGACATCCATGTTCAAGACTGCATCCATCGGCCTCCTTCCCGCCAGCACGCTGTTCGGCCGCCTGATGGCCTCGATCGACCGCCTGCTGATCGCGAGCAGCCGCATCGCCATTCGCAACGGCGACCTCCCCCGCTTTGGCCTCTGAGGCCCGAAGTTCGCGGGCTTCCTGCGCACGAATGCTGCAGGAGCGAGCGTCCACCATACCCATCCAGGTCAATGGCCCCGTTTACGGGGCCATTTTCGTTTGCACTTGGTGATTGCTCAGGCTCGCGGGGGCTGCGACAAATTGGCCAGCAGGCAAACGGCGGGTAAAAACCGTTTGCATGCTGGCATATCATATACAAGAATGTGTGAAACGCTCGATTTTCAACAAGCAAGAGAGCGCCGGAGGGGATGGGTACGTGCAGTCCGCAATGGACGGCGATCGCGATCTGGGGGTGAGGCAGTGCGTGCATGCCTCGGTTCCTTCCCGCGCTTTTCAATCGACATTTGGCCGAAAGCAGCGGATGCCACGCCGCTTGGTCTCTCGTACAATTCCAGCCTGCAGTGGATGCCTTGAAGCAATCATTGCGGGGTGACGATCAGGGTGCAAGAAGACCCGAAACGTTCGATCGGGAATGAACTTACAAGCTGGCAAAGACCGGCAAAACCAGGTTTCGACGGGAGTGAAACACATGAAGCGTTCTGCACGATTGGCTGTGGGTGCGATTGCGGTGCTGTCCGCAGGCGGGATCACGGTTCCGGCGACGGCGGCATGGGAACCGGTGCGCCCGGTCGAGTTCATCGTCCCCGCCGGCACCGGTGGCGGCGCCGATCAGATGGCGCGCACCATCCAGGGCATCGTCACCAAGCACAACCTGATGAAGCAGCCGCTGGTCGTCATCAACAAGTCGGGCGGCGCGGGCGGCGAAGGCTTCCTCGACCTCAAGGCTTCGAGCAATAATCCGCACAAGATCATCATCACGCTCTCCAACCTCTTCACCACCCCGCTGGCGACAGGCATTCCGTTCAACTGGAAGGATCTGACGCCGGTCGCGATGCTGGCGCTCGACGAATTCGTGCTCTGGGTGAATGCGGAAAAGCCGTACAAGACCGCGAAAGAGTACATCGAAGCCGTGAAGGCCGCGCCGCAAGGTTCGATGAAGATGGGCGGTACCGGGTCGAAGCAGGAAGACCAGATCATTACGGTCGCCGTCGAGAAGGCCACCGGCACCCGCTTCACCTACATTCCCTATAAGGGCGGCGGCGAAGTCGCGGTTCAACTGGTGGGCAATCACGTCGATTCCACCGTCAACAATCCGATCGAGGCGGTCGCCCAATGGCGCGGCGGCAAGCTGCGTCCGCTCTGCGTGTTCGACGCACAGCCGATGGCCTATGACGAGCCGATCGCAGACGGCAAGAGCTGGAAAGACATTCCGACCTGCAAGTCGGAAGGTCTCGACATGGAATACCTGATGCTGCGCGGCATCTTCATGTCGCCCAAGGCCACCAAGGACCAGGTCGAGTACTACATCGACCTCTTCAAGAAGGTCCGCGCCACGCCTGAATGGCAGGAGTTCATGAAGAGCGGTGCATTCAACACGACCTTCATGACCGGCGCCGATTACGCCAAGTGGGTCGAGGGCGAGGAAAAGCGTCATCAGGCCCTGATGAAGGATGCGGGCTTCCTCGCGCCGAGCAACTGACCGAGACGCACTGATCGATCGTAGCAGCAACGCAGACGGCGGGCTCTGGAACCGCAGGCTCGATTTCGCATGGAGTTTTGATGACAACAGGCAGTTCGAGCCACACCGGCCCGGCCCACAAGCTGGTGGAAGCGGGTGTCACGCTTTTGATCGCTCTGTTCGGAGTGATCGTGATCGTCGGCAGCGTCAAGGCGGGGATCAACTGGGGCGCTGAAGGCCCGCGCGCCGGCTTCTTTCCGTTCTACATCGGAATCTTCATCGTCGCTTCCAGCGCAATCAATCTGTGGAACGGATTGCGCGAACCCAATGACGGACTGTTCGCCGAGTGGGGACAGCTTCGTCAGGTCATGAGCGTCGTCGTTCCGACAGCCATCTATGTCGGCGCCATGCCGTTCACCGGGCTGTATGTCGCTTCGATCGTCTTCATCGCATGGTTCATGCGATGGCTCGGCAAGTACCGGTGGATTACCGTGCTCGCGGTGGCGCTCGGGATGCCCATCGTCACCTATTTCATTTTTGAGCGCTGGTTTCTGGTCCCGCTTCCCAAGGGGCCGGTCGAAGAGTGGCTCGGTCTGTAATATCGACGCACAGTCAGGATTGGATTATCGGGATGGAAGAACTCGTCAATCTCTTTCACGGCTTTGCGGTCGCGCTGCAGCCATTCAATATCATGGTGATGATCCTCGGCATCGTGCTCGGGGTCATCATCGGCGTGCTTCCGGGACTGGGCGGCGCCAACGGCGTTGCGATCCTGCTGCCGCTGACATTCTCGATGCCGCCGACGTCGGCCATCATCATGCTGTCCTGCATCTACTGGGGCGCGTTGTTTGGCGGAGCGATCACCTCGATTCTGTTCAACATACCGGGCGAACCATGGTCGGTGGCCACGACGTTCGACGGCTATCCGATGGCGCAGCAGGGCAAGGCGGGCGAGGCACTGACGGCCGCCTTCACCTCATCCTTCGTCGGCGCGCTGTTCGCCGTGATCATGATCACGCTGGTCGCTCCCCTGGTCGCGAGCTTCGCGCTGCAATTCGGGCCCGCAGAGAAATTCGCGGTCTACTTCCTGGCGTTCTGCAGTTTCGTCGGGCTCAGCAAGGAGCCTCCGTTCAAGACCATCGCGGCCATGATGATCGGCTTTGCACTCGCGGCCGTTGGACTGGACTCCATCACCGGGCAGTTGCGGCTGACATTTGGTTTTACTGAATTGCTGAACGGCTTCGACTTCCTCATCGCCGTGATCGGACTGTTCGGCATCGGCGAAATCCTGCTGACGATGGAAGAAGGGCTGGCCTTCCGCGGCGGCAAGGCCAAGATCAATCTGCGGGTCGTGCTGCAGACCTGGAAGGAATTGCCAAAATACTGGATGACCTCAATTCGCTCCTGCTTCATCGGCTGCTGGATGGGCGTTACGCCGGCGGGCGCTACGCCGGCTTCCTTCATGAGTTATGGCATCGCCAAGCGGGTGGCGAAGAACGGCAAGAATTTCGGCAAGGGTGAAATCGAAGGCGTGGTCGCGCCGGAAACCGCGGCGCACGCGGCGGGCACCGCGGCGTTGCTGCCGATGCTCTCGCTCGGTGTGCCCGGTTCGCCAACGGCCGCTGTGCTGCTCGGCGGCCTCCTGATCTGGGGTTTGCAGCCCGGGCCGATGCTATTCGTCGAACAGAAGGAATTCGTCTGGGGCCTGATCGCCTCGATGTATCTCGGAAATATCGTCGGGCTGCTCGTCGTGCTGACCTGTGTGCCGATCTTCGCGGCGATCCTGCGCGTGCCCTTCAGCATCATCGCGCCGCTGATCCTGGTGCTCTGCGCGATCGGCGCCTATTCGGTGCACAGTTCGACGTTCGACGTCATGCTGATGCTGGTGTTCGGCGTGATCGGCTACCTGCTCAAGAAGTGCAACTATCCCCTCGCCCCGCTGGTGCTGGCCATCGTGCTTGGCGACAAGGCGGAGGAGGCCTTCCGGCAATCGCTGCTGGGATCCCAGGGATCGCTTGGCGTATTCCTCTCCAACCCGCTGGTCAGCACGATCATGATCCTCGGCTTGATCGCGCTGTTCTGGTCGGTGATCCAGCAGGGATATTCCCGCTTGCGGGGTGCGGTCGCCGCCTGAACGGCCGCCGCGCCGAAATCCCGGCGCTACAACAATTCGGATCGGTTTGATTGGGAGGGCCGCGCGGATCGCGCGGCCTTTTCGCTTGTTGCGGCATTGCACCGCAAACACTTAACTGCGACAATTTGGCAAGATTTTCCTTGTCTACTGGCATAACATATACCAAACTCCTCCATCGAGCTGTCGGCATTCGATAGAACAGCCCCTGGAGGAAAAATGACGGACACAGTGCACGGTGTAGCGGCCCCTGTGGCAGCGCGCGTCAGCGATACCTACCGCTGGACGCAATTGGCCATCGGCGTCCTGGCCATGGTGATGATCGCCAACTACCAATATGGCTGGACCTTCTTCGTCCCCGACATCCAGAAGAAATTCGGGTGGGATCGCGCTTCGATCCAATGGGCTTTTACGCTGTTCGTGCTGTTCGAGACGTGGCTGGTGCCGGTCGAAGGATGGTTCGTCGACAAATACGGCCCGCGCGTCGTCGTTCTGGTCGGCGGCATCCTCTGCGCCGTCGGTTGGGCGATCAACGCGCAGGCGACCACCCTTAACGGCTTCTATCTCGGCATGATCATCGCGGGCATCGGCGCCGGTGGCGTGTACGGCA
>DATCXE010000567.1:0-2860 GCA_036565985.1 Bradyrhizobium sp. | reverse complement strand
CCGCAGAAGGTGTAACGGCCTTCGGCGTCGCGAATGTACTTGTCGCCGGTGCGGGTCCAGTGGCCTTCAAAGGTCGAGCGGCTCTTGGCGCGCTGGTTCCAGTAGCTCTCGCCGGCCGAGGGCGCATCGACCAGCAATTCGCCGACCTCGCCGTCGGGCACGTCGTGGCCTGCTTCATTGACCAGCCGCACCCTGTAGCCGGGGACGGGGCGGCCCGATGAGCCGTATTTGATGTCGCCGGGCGCGTTGGAGAGGAAGATGTGCAACAGCTCGGTGGAGCCGACGCCGTCGAGAATGTCGACGCCGAAGCGCGCCTTCCAGGCGTTGCCGACCGATTCCGGCAGCGCCTCGCCGGCCGAGGTGCAGATGCGGAGCCGGCTGCCGGCGCGCGTATTCTTGAGCGTCTCGTCGTTGAGCATCGCGGCAAACAGCGTGGGCACGCCGAAGAAGATGCTCGGGCTATATTTGTTCATCAGCGCGAACATCGCGGCCGGGGTTGGCCGCTCGGAATTCAGCACCGTCGTGGCGCCGACCGACATCGGAAAGGTCAGCGCGTTGCCGAGGCCGTAGGCAAAGAACAGCTTTGCCGCCGACAGACCGATGTCGTCCTCGCGAATGCCGAGCACTTGCTTCGCGTATGTCTCGGCCGTCGCGGCGAGATTGGCATGCAGGTGCCGCACCCCCTTGGGCATGCCGGTCGAGCCCGACGAATAGAGCCAGAACGCGGGCTCGTCGGGATGGGTGGCCGCGGTCGCAAATGAATCGCTCTCGCGCGCGAGTTCGTCGGACAGTTTCTTGTGGCCGTGCGCGTCGTTGCCGGAGACGATGACGTGCTCGAGGTCAGGCATCCGCCCGACCATGTCCTTCACGACCGGCAGCAGCGCCTCGGAGATGAACAGCACGCGCGCCCGGCAATCCGCCAACACGTAGGCATATTGATCCGAGGTCAAAAGCGTATTGAGCGGCACCGGCACGATGCCGGCGCGGATCGCGCCGAGGAAGACCGCCGGAAAATCCACCGTGTCCAGCATGATCATCGCCACGCGCTCCTCGCGGCGGACGCCGAGCCGGCGCAGCATGTTGGCGACCCGGCAGCTCTGCTTCTGCAGGTCGCCATAGGTGAGTTCGGAGACGGTATCGGTAAAGGCGAGTTTCGCCCCGCGGCCCTCGTCGACATTGCGGTCGAGCAGCCAGGTCACTGCGTTGTAGGAACCGGACGTGCCGCTCACGACGCGTTCTCCCCAGATTATAAGAATTATAATTCATAGAAAGACACCGGGCGCGCTTGCTGTCAATCCTCATCGGCATTATGTTTCCGAAGTTCGTTCACCCCAGAGCCTTCACCTCCAGAGCCAAAGCCGACGAGGGCAATGACCGAGGCCAGCGACCCCGAAACCGGCTTTCTCGAACAGCTCGGCCAGCGTGTCCGCACCATGCGCGGCCTGGCGGGAATGTCGAGAAAGGTGCTCGCCAGGGTTTCCGGCATTTCCGAGCGCTACATCGCGCAGCTCGAAAGCGGCAAGGGCAACGTCTCGATCGTGCTGTTGCGCCGGGTCTCGAACGCGATGGGCGCGCATCTCGAAGACCTCATCCCCACCACCGAGCCCGCACCCGACTGGGCCGTGATCCGCGACCTGCTGCGCAAGGCGACGCCGGCGCAGATCGCGCAGGCCAAGGACATGCTCGCCGGCAGCGGCCATCCGGCGCAGCGGCGAATTTCCTTCTCCGGCATCGCGCTGATCGGCCTGCGCGGCGCCGGCAAATCCACCCTCGGCAGGATGCTGGCGAAGAAGATCGGCTGGAGCTTTGTCGAGCTCAACAAGGAGATCGAGGCGCAGAACGGACTGTCCGTCGCCGAGATCATCGCGCTCTACGGCCAGGAAGGCTTTCGCCGCATGGAGCAGGCCGCGCTGACGCAGTTGCTGGCGCGGAAAGAGCTGATGGTGCTGGCGACCGGCGGCGGCATCGTCTCCGAACCGCTGACGTTCGACCTGATCCTGTCCTCCTTCTACACCATCTGGCTCAAGGCCGAGCCGGAAGAGCACATGGCGCGAGTGCGTCGCCAGGGCGACCTGCGCCCGATGGCGGATGATCGCTCGGCGATGGCCGAGTTGCGCAACATCCTGGTCAGCCGCGAGCCACTATATGCCCGCGCCTCCGCCGTGGTCGATACCGCGGGTCTTTCCGTCGATGCCGCAGCCGCACGCCTGATCGATGCGGTGGCGCCGGTGCTGCACGACAAGCACGCCTTCGGCCTGCGCAGCGCGGCCTCCTGAAGCCGCGCGCCCAAAGATTGTGTTCCTAAACAGACGCCACCGTTAACCACCGCAATACTTTCGTGCGAACGTTGACTACACCACACCCTCTGATGGTGCTACCGATCCGAAGCGTTACCAAACCGTTAACGAAATGCGGAGACGGATCATGCTGGAGCGGCGCCGACAACCGAGAGACCGCGTCTACTACGGTGGAATGGTCGCGTTCAACGACCGCACCTCGAATATCGCCTGCGTCGTGCGCAACTTCAGCACGTTCGGGGCAAAGATCGAATTCGAGGCCGCGGCCCTTGTCCCCGACGAGATGGACTTCGAGATCAGGCGCAAGAGCATCTCGTGCCTGGCGCGCATGGTCTGGCGCGACCGCGACGCGGCAGGGCTGGTGTTTGCCAGCGCGCACGAGACGAGCGGCGTCGTTCCGCTGGATTGGGCGCGCAAGCTGCGCGAGACAGAACGAGCCAACCGGAAACTCCGGTCGCGTCTCGATCGGCTTCTAACCGGGCATTAGACCGCATGAGCACGATCGAAGGCGAAGACGCTGCCATCCTTGCCGTGGCCCCGCCGCCAAAAGTCCGGCGGCGCCG
>DATCXE010000055.1:0-6805 GCA_036565985.1 Bradyrhizobium sp. | reverse complement strand
GCAGCAACAGCGGCGCATCGCGCAGGATCGCGCGTGCGATCGCGATACGCTGACGCTGGCCGCCCGACAGCGTCACGCCGCGCTCGCCGAGTTGCGCTTCGAAGCCACCCGGCAGCCGGCGCAGGAATTCGCTGGCATGGGCGAGGTCCGCGGCGCGCTCGACCTCGGCATCGCTGGCGTCGGGCCTGCCGAAGCGGATGTTTTCGCGCGCACTGGCCGCGAACACGACCGAGTCCTGCGGCACCAGCGCGATGCGCGAACGCACGTCGACCGGGTCGGCCGACCTGACCGGCACGCCGTCGAGCGAAATCGTCCCGCGCGCCGGATCGTAGAAGCGCAGCAGAAGATGAAACAGCGTGCTCTTGCCGGCGCCCGACGGGCCGACGATCGCAACCTTTTCACCGGCCCTGACAGACAGTGAGACGTTGTCGATCGCCATCACGTCCGGCCGCGCCGGATAGGCGAAGCTGACATTCTCAAAACCGACATCGCCGCGCGCCGGGACCGGCAGCGCCACCGGCTTTGGCGGCGCCGTGATCTGCGATTTCACGCGCAGAATCTCGAACAGCCGTTCGGCCGCGCCGGACGCGGCCGAGACCTCGCCCCAGACCTCGCTGAGCTGGCCGAGAGCAGACGCGGCGAACGCCGCATACAGCACGAACTGGCCGAGCCGGCCGGGGCTGATCGCGCCGGTCAGCACATCGTGCGAGCCAACCCACAGGATCGCCACGACGCTGGAGAACACGATGAAGATGATGATGAGCGTGAGCACCGCGCGCGCCCGCGTCGAACTGCGCGCCGCCTCATAGGCCTGTTCGACTTCGCCGCCAAAGCGGCTGGTTGCCATCCGCTCGCTGGTATAGGCCTGCACGGTCCGGATCGCACCGATCAGTTCGGAGGCGTAGGCGCTGGCATCCGCCAGCGTATCCTGCGCGTTGCGCGACAGCCGCCGTACCCAGCGGCCGAACGCCACCAGCGGAATCACGATCAGCGGGATCGCCAGCAGCACGAAGCCCGACAGCTTGGGGCTCGTGATCACCATCATGGCGGTGGCGCCGATAAACAGCATCAGGTTGCGCAGCGCGATCGACACCGATGCGCCGACCGCGGACTTGATCTGGGTGGTATCGGCCGTCAGCCGCGACACCAGTTCGCCGCTGCGCGCGGAATCGAAGAACGCCGGCGACAGCGAGACCAGGTGCGCGAACACGTCGCGCCTGATGTCGGCGACGATGCGCTCGCCGATCGTCATGACGAGGTAGTAGCGGGACGCGCTTGCCGCGGCGAGCACCGCGACGATGGCGATCATGACGCTGAAATAGTTGTTGATCAGCGCGATGCCTTCGGGGCTGAAGCCGAAATCGATCATCCGCCTGACCGCGACCGGCACCACGAGCGTGGTGATCGCGGCGACCGTCAGCGAGATGAAGGCGAGCACGGCCCGTCCGCGATAGCGCGCGACATAGGGCGCAAGCTCCAGCAGCGGCCGCAGCCTGGCGCCGGTTTTGGCGGGCGACTGCGTCAGCTGGGTTTCGATGAAAGCCTCTTCCTCGAGCAGGACGTCGCGCCGCGGCGCCGTGCCGCCGGCATGTTCAATCTGTTCCGCAGCGCTCATGAAATCCGACCCGTTTTGCCGTCCCCAGATAGGCCCCGCGGCCGCCTCTGGCAAATCCGGGAGATACCCAATAGGGGAGGATACGTAGCTTGTTTTGGCGGCCACCTTGCGTTATAGAGCCGCCAAATCCCGTATCCCCTGACATTTGAGATGGGCGCCGGCGCGCCGAAGGATATGCCATGAAAGCCGAAATTCACCCGGATTATCATATGATTACGGTCGTGATGACCGACGGGACCGAGTACCAGACCCGCTCCACCTGGGGCAAGGAAGGCGACAAGCTGAACCTCGATATCGACTCCAAGTCGCATCCCGCCTGGACCGGCGGTACGCAGCAGCTGCTCGACCGCGGCGGCCGTGTGTCGCGCTTCCAGAAGAAGTTTTCGGGCTTCCTCAAGAAGGATTGAGGGGTTTTCGGACCCGTTCCGTCCCCGCCCAGAAATGCAAAACGCCCCGGTTTCCCGGGGCGTTTTTTGTCTGACCTGACCGCTCGGCCGTCATTACCTGCGACAAACGCGAAGCGTTTGCGCAAGGGAGCAAAGCGACGAAGCAATCCACCGCTCCGCATGCGCCGAGGGATGGATTGCTTCGCTTACGCTCGCAATGACGGGGATAGAGTTTCCGAGCCTTACTGCTCGAACGCCGCCTTGAGGCGGTTGAGCTGCGGCACCAGCGGATTGCCGATCGGCGCGCGTTCGGCGACCGGAGAATGGATCGTGGCGTCGAGCCGGCGGACCCGCACCTGCAGGTTCATCGAGCGCGTAATCAGATCCTGCAATTGCTGCGGCAGCTTTGCGATCGTGTCCTCGGGGCCGGGATCGGCGGCCGACAGCTTGACCTTGGTCTTTTCGCGGTTGGCCTGGGTCAGCGTCATCTCGCCTTCCTTGACCGCACGGTGCAGCAAGAGCCACGACGCGAGCTGCATCAGCCGGGTGGTGAGCCGCATGCTTTCGGTTGCGTAAGTAAGGCTGACAGAACGCTCGAGCGCCTTGGCTTCGCTACGGCCGTCGCCGTCGAGATAGGCGGCGGTCTCCTCGACCAGATCCATGCCTTCCCTGAACAGAACCCCGAACGCCGCAGAATTAGTCAGCCGCTCGCTGAACAACACGAGCGCGGGTTCGACTTGCGAACGGTCCGCCATGGTTAACGCCCTCACGCCACTACTTGCCCCACCGGCTGTGTAACGCCGGCTTATGATGAACAAATCATTGCTCGGGGCGGAGCGAGAGTCCAGCAGCAACCGGATTTATGGTTTCCAGCTCATGGGGACACAAAATAGCCTTGCGAGGCAAAAAAAGAGCCGCCGTTGCCGGCGGCTTTGAAGTTGATAACAGGGAGGCGTCAAACAGAGTGGACAGGAGCCACTCGGTGTCCAAACGAGGACGACCCCAGTCATAAACGAGAAAGCTTAATTGATCGTAAACGAGCGAATTTCTTTAGAGATTGTTTTCCATGTCGGCCAATGGCCGAGTTTTGCAATTGACGCCAATGTCGTCCCGGCGAACGCGCCTTGTCGTACCGAAATATCTCCACGTCGTCCGGCGAACGCCGGGACGACGGGGTGAGAGATCAGGTTCAAACAACTCAGGTCTTGAAGAAGCTGTTCGCCGCATCCTTCGACGCGCGCTTTTTGGCTGCCGCCTGCTGCAGCCGCTCGATCTCCGAATTCATCAGCGCGATGCGCTCCGTCAACTCTTCGACCGACAGCAGCGACAGGTCCTGCCCGATCTCGTGCGTGATCTTCTTGCGCGGCTTGTCGTCATCCTCGATGGCCATGCGTTTCTCCTCGCTCGCTGCGGGTCCCGAAGCGGTTGCCAGCTTGGGCCGGGCTGGCTAATCAGGGACCGCCTTCAACGTTTCCGCATTTTGGCCAAGGACAAATCATGGAAAAGCTGCCCGCGCAAATGACCGTCGTCGGTATCAGCAAGCCCGGTGGTCCCGAAGTGCTGTTGCCCGAAACCCGCAGCGTGCCGGTCCCCGGTCCGGGCGAAATCCTGGTCAAGGTCATGGCGGCCGGCGTCAACCGTCCCGACGTCGCGCAGCGGTCCGGCGCCTATCCGCCGCCGCCCGGCGCCAGCGACCTGCCCGGCCTCGAAATCGCCGGTGAAGTGGTCGCGCTCGGTGCGGGCGCCAGCAAGCACAAACTCGGCGACAAGGTGATGTCGCTGGTGGCAGGTGGCGGCTACGCCCAATATTGCATCGCGCAAGACGCCCAGGCGATGACGGTGCCGCCGGCGCTGTCGATCGAGGAGGCCGGCGCGATCCCGGAAACGCTGATGACCGTCTGGCACAACGTGTTCGAGCGCGGCGCCCTGAAGGCGGGCGAAACGCTGTTGATCCATGGCGGCTCGTCCGGCATCGGCACGATGGCGATCCAACTCGCCAAGGCATTCGGTTCCAGGGTGATCGTCACGGTCGGATCGCAGGACAAGATCGATGCCTGCCTCAAGCTCGGCGCCGACCGGGCGATCAATTACAAGACCGAAGACTTCGTCGCCGTCGTCAAGGCCGAGACCAGCAATGCGGGCGCCAACGTGATCCTCGACATGGTCGCCGGCGACTACGTCGACCGGAATTACGATGCCGCCGCGGTCGACGGCCGCATCGTGCAGATCGCAACGCTCAACGGACCCAAGGTCACCGTCAACATCGCCAGGGTCATGGTGAAGCGGCTGACCCATACCGGTTCCACGCTGCGGCCCCGTACGAATGCGGATAAGGCGGCGATGGTCGCGGCGATCGAGGCCAAGGTCATGCCGCTATTGCGCGAGGGACGCGTAAAACCCGTCATGGACAGCTCATTCCCGCTCGAAAAAGCGGCCGACGCGCACCGGCGGATGGAGACCTCCGAACATATTGGCAAAATTGTGTTGGCGGTTTAACGATCGCGTGCGTAGCGCGGGCGGAAACCCTTTGATTCGCTTCGCTTTCGTGTCATTTATCGCGTGAAACGCCGGACCGTTCGCTGGGGCCGGGAAGGTTCGTTGATCGCGGAGTATCGACATTGCGTCTGATCAGGCGCCTTGCGCTGTTTGCGCTGGGCCTCATGATTGTTGCGGCCGCGCCCGAGGCGCGCGCGATTGACGCAGTCAGCGTCCGCAGCGACGCGCCTGCAATCGATCTGACCGCGGTGCTCGATCATCAGCGCAGCGAGACCGACCGCATCCAGGTTTCGACCGCACCGGGCACCGACGGCATCGTCCGCCGCATCGAGGTGCGCGCCCGCGAGGGCGGACAGAACTGGGTGGTGTTCGCGCTCGCCAACAACACCGACGACCAGCTCGACCGCCTGATCGTCGCGCCGCATTATCGCATCGTGTCGTCGGGGCTGCTGTGGCCCGATCTCGGCCTGTCGCGCATCGCGACCATCACGCCGTCGGTCGGCGATCGTCCCGAGCGTCAGGAAAGCGCCACGGCCGACATCTTCCGCATCACGCTCGATCCCGGCGCCGTCGTCACGTTCGTCGCCGAACTGCGCACCGACAAGCTGCCGCAGCTCTATCTGTGGGAACCCGACGCCTACAAGGACAAGGTCAATTCGTTCACGCTCTACCAGGGCATCGTGATCGGCATCTCCGGACTCCTGGCCTTGGTGCTCACCATCCTGTTCGTGGTCAAGGGCAGCATCATGTTCCCGGCCGCGGCCGCGCTGGCCTGGGCGGTGCTGGTCTATATCGGCGTCGATTTCGGCTTCTGGGCCAAGGTGCTCGACATGTCGAACAACGCCGAGCGCGTCTGGCGCGCGGCGGGCGAAGCGATCCTGGCCGCGACGCTTTTGGTGTTCCTGTTCGCCTATCTCAATCTCAGCCGCTGGCATGTGCGCTATTCCCACATCACCGTCGGTTGGCTGACCTTCCTCGGCTCGCTGGTGGCGCTGGCGCTGTTCGATCCCGCCGTCGCCTCCGGTATTGCGCGCATCTCGCTGGTGCTGATCGCGTTCGCGGGCTTCGCGCTGATCGTCTATCTCTCGACGCACGGCTTCGACCGCGCGGTGCTTCTGATACCGACCTGGTTCCTGCTGGTGGTATGGGTGATCGCCGCCGGCATGACGGTGGCAGGCTCCGTCACCAACGACATCGTAGGCCCGGCGCTGCTCGGCGGTCTCGTGCTGATCGTGATGCTGATCGGCTTTACGGTCATGCAGCACGCCTTCGCGGGCGGCGGCGCGAGCACCGGCGTCGTCTCGGACGTCGAGCGGCGCGCGCTGGCGCTGACCGGTTCCGGCGACCTGATCTGGGACTGGGACGTCTCCGCCGACAAGGTGTTCACCAGCCCCGAAACCGAAAGCCTGCTCGGGCTGAAGCGCGGCACGCTGGAAGGCCCGGCCGCGAAATGGCTCGAGGTGCTGCACCCGCTCGATCAGGACCGCTTCCGTGCCGCGCTCGACAGCGTGCTCGACCAGCGCCGCGGCCGGCTGGTGCAGGATTTCCGCCTGCGCACGCCTGACGGCCACTTCATGTGGTTCGCGCTCAAGGCGCGCCCGGTGGTCGGTTCCGACGGCGAGGTCTCCCGCGTGGTCGGCACCCTCACCGACGTCACCGAGATCAAGAACGCCGAAGAGCGCATGCTGCACGACTCCGTGCATGACAACCTCACCGGCCTGCCGAACCGCAAGCTGTTCATCGACCGCCTCGGCGCGGTCGCCAACTACGCCAAGTCGATGCCGAACCTGCGGCCGACGCTGATGGTGATCGACCTCGACCGCTTCAAGCAGGTCAACGATTCCGTCGGCATCGCGGTCGGCGACTCGATCCTGCTGACGCTGGCGCGGCGGCTGACGCGGATCCTGAAGCCGCAGGACACGCTGGCCCGGCTCTCCGGCGACCAGTTCGCGCTGATCCTGATGTCGGAACAGGATCCGGCGCGCATCACCGCCTTCGCCGAAACCATCCGCAAGACCATCCGCGCGCCGATCGCCTTCAATGACCGCGAGATATTCCTGACCGCTTCCATCGGGCTCGCGCTGTCCGATCCGCAGACGCAATTGTCCGAAGAGATCATCAAGGATGCCGAGCTTGCGATGTATCACTCCAAGCGCATCGGCGGCGACCGCATCGACGTCTACAAGCCCGCCATGCGCGCGCGCAAGACCGATCGCCTGACGCTGGAAAGCGAATTGCGCCGCGCCATCGAGCGGCAGGAAATTACGATTCTCTATCAGCCGATCGTGCGGCTGGAAGATCGCTCGAT
>DATCXE010000497.1:0-4660 GCA_036565985.1 Bradyrhizobium sp. | reverse complement strand
GGCCGCTGCGGCTGTTCGACCGGCCGGAGCCGATCAAGGTGCCGTTCGCCACCGTGCCCGACGGACCGCCGCATCAGTTCACCTGGCGGCGCGTTACGCACACGGTCGCGCGGGTGGAGGGGCCCGAACGCATCGCGATGGAATGGTGGAAGCAGGGTGGCGATGCCCCGACGCGGGATTATTTCCGCATCGAGGACGAAGCGGGGCTTCGCTTCTGGATCTTTCGCGACGGCCTCTATGAAAGCGAACCGGCCGACGAAGAAGGCGAACCGGCGTCACCCGGATGGTTCGTGCACGGGCTGTTTGCATGAACGCTCCCGTCAACATTGCGCGCGTTGCGGCGACGCCTGGCTATGCCGAGATCGGCATCACCACCAATTTCTCGTTCCTGCGCGGCGGCTCGGATCCGCGCGCCTATGTGCATCAGGCGAGCGAACTCGGCATCCCCGCGATCGGCATCGCCGACCACAACACGCTGGCCGGCGTGGTCCGCGCTTACAAGGAACTCGACAACCCCGAGGTCACGCACAAACCCAAACTTCTGATCGGCGCGCGCATCGTCTTCGTGGATGATACGCCCGACATCCTGGTCTATCCGCGCGACCGCGCCGCCTACGGCCGGCTCTGCCAGTTGCTCACCCGCGGCAAGCGCGGCGACGGCATCACGCGGATCGAAAAGGGCGAATGCCATCTGAGGTTCGATGACCTCATGGAATTTTGCGAAGGTCAGCTTCTGGTGCTGGCGCTGCCGCATCGCTTCGATGCGACGAGCGCGCAGAAAATCCTGGAGCGCCTGAAGAAATCAGGCGCCGATGGTGTCTGGCTCGCCGCGAGCCTGCTCTACCGCGGCGACGACAGGCGCCGGCTGGCTGGGCTGCATCGCATCGCGCTCGCCGCCAAAGTGCCGCTGCTCGCGACCAACGAGGTGCTGTACCACCATCCCGCCCGCCGCCCGCTGCAGGACGTGCTGACATGTATTCGCGAGAAAACCACCATCGACGCCATCGGCAAGCGGCTTGAAGCCAATGCCGAGCGTTACCTGAAACCGGGACGCGAAATGGCGCGGCTGTTTCGCGATATACCGGACGCGATTTCGGAAACCATGCGCTTTGCCCGGCGCATTTCGTTTTCGCTCGATCAGCTCAAATATCAATATCCCGACGAGCCGGTTCCGCCGGGCAAGACCGCGCAGCAGCATCTGGAAGACCTCACCTGGGCCGGCGTCGACAGATATTTCGGCGGCGAGATCTCCGATGAACTGCGCGCCACCTTGCGCAAGGAACTCGCGCTGATCGCCGAGCTTAAGTACGCGCACTATTTTCTGACCGTGCACGACATCGTCCATTATGCGCGCAGCCAGAACATCCTTTGCCAGGGCAGGGGATCGGCGGCGAACTCGGCGGTCTGCTACGTGCTCGGCATCACCTCGGTCGATCCGACCAAGGTCGATCTCTTGTTCGAGCGCTTCATCTCCAAGGAGCGGCTGGAGCCGCCCGACATCGACGTCGATTTCGAACATTCGCGGCGCGAGGAGGTGATGCAATATGTCTACCGCCGCTACGGCCGCCACCGCGCCGCGATCATTGCCACCGTCATCCACTACCGGCCGCGCAGCGCGATCCGCGACGTCGGCAAGGCGCTGGGGCTGACCGAGGACGTCACGGCGGCGCTGGCGGACACGGTATGGGGAAGCTGGGGCAAGGGCCTCAACGAAATGCAGGTCCGCCAGGCCGGCCTCGACCCTGCGAATGCGATGGTCGAGCTTGCGGTTACGCTCGCCACCGAACTGATCGAGTTTCCCCGTCATCTGTCGCAGCATGTCGGCGGCTATGTGCTGACGCAGGACCGGCTCGACACCTATGTGCCGATCGGCAACGCCGCGATGGACGACCGCACCTTCATCGAATGGGACAAGGACGACGTCGACGCGCTCAGCATGATGAAGGTCGACGTGCTGGCGCTGGGCATGCTGACCTGCATCCGCAAATGCTTTGACCTGATCGACAATCACAAAGGCCAGCGCTGGGAGCTGGCGACCGTCCCGCAGGACGACAAACCGGTCTACGACATGCTGTGCCGGGGAGAATCCCTTGGGGTATTCCAGGTCGAGAGCCGCGCGCAGATGAACATGCTGCCGCGCCTGAAACCGCAGACCTTCTACGATCTCGTCATCGAAGTGGCGATCGTGCGGCCGGGTCCGATCCAGGGCGACATGGTGCATCCCTATCTCAGGCGCCGCAACGGCATCGAGAAGGAAAACTATCCTTCGCCGTCATCAGAGCACGGGCCGCCGGATGAACTGCACAAGGTGCTGCACAAGACGCTCGGCGTGCCGCTGTTCCAGGAACAGGCGATGCGGATCGCGATCGAGGCGGCGAGGTTTTCGCCGGAGGAGGCCAACGGGCTGCGCCGCGCGATGGCGACCTTCCGCAATGTTGGCACCATCGGCAAGTTCGAAGACAAGATGATCGGCAACATGATCGCGCGCGGCTATGCGCCGGAATTCGCCAGAAACTGTTTCGAGCAGATCAAGGGTTTCGGCAGTTACGGTTTTCCGGAAAGCCATGCCGCGAGCTTTGCCCAGCTCGTCTATATCTCGTCATGGCTGAAGCATTACCATCCCGACGCCTTCTGCTGCGGACTGCTCAATTCGCAGCCGATGGGTTTTTATGCCCCGGCGCAGATCGTCGGTGACGCCCGCAGCAACGGCGTCGAGGTGCGCGAGGTCGACGTCTCCTACAGTTTTGCGCAGAACACGCTGGAGGAGGGAGACGGGAAATACTGCGCGGTGCGCCTGGGTTTTCGCCAGATCGACGGGTTCAGCTGGGTCGATGAAGATGAGGAGCGGTTGAAGCAAAGCCAGCTGTCATTCCGGAATTCTCCATCGTCATTCCGGGGCGATGCGCGAGCATCGAACCCGGAATCTCGAGATTCCGGGTCTGGTGCTAGCGCACCATCCCGGAATGACGGTGGGGATGAGAAAGACTGGGCCGACCGCATCGTCGCCGCGCGCACGCGCCGGCCCTTCACCTCACTGGAAGAATTTGCCCGCGACACCGCACTCCCAAAACGCGCGCTGATCCTGCTTGCGGATGCCGATGCGTTCCGCTCCATCGGGCTCGATCGCCGTGCCGCGTTGTGGGCGGTGCGGAGGCTGCCCGACGACGTGCCGCTGCCGCTGTTCGAGGCCGCAGTCGCGCGCGAGCAGCCCGACGAGAACGCAAGGCCGCTGCCGCTGATGCCGCTGCCGGAGCAGGTGGTCGCCGATTACCAGACCGTCCGGCTGTCGCTGAAGGGCCACCCGATGGAATTTTTGCGCGCGATGTTTGCAAGGGAGAAGGTGGTCGCCTGCCACGAAGTCAACCAGCGCAACGATAAGCGCCGCGTCCGTTGCGCCGGCGTGGTGCTGGTGCGGCAGCGGCCGGGCAGCGCCAAGGGCGTCGTCTTCATGACGCTGGAAGACGAAACCGGCATCGCCAATATCGTGGTGTGGCCCAAGGTGATGGAGCAGTACCGGAAAGAAGTGATGGGCGCCCGTCTCATTCTGGTCGAGGGCTATATCCAGAGCAGTCCGGAGGGGGTGACGCATCTGGTGGCGCAGCGGATGATCGACCGCTCCCACGACCTGATCGGCCTCGCCAACGATTCACTCAGCCGCAAACATCCCGTACCGGCCGGCGCCGCGCTGATCGAGCCGCTCAACGACGACCGCCGCGAACACCCGGATAATCCCGCGCAAAAGATCCGCCATCCGCGCGACGTCCGCATCCTGCCGCCGTCACGGGATTTTCACTGACGCGGCTACCAGTAGATCAAGCCTCTCTGCCTCGTGGCAAATCCGCTCTTGGCGAATATTGCCGCGATCCTCTGCTTTTCGGCGCAATGGGCAGCCAGGGTTTCGTACAGCCTGGCCTCCATGAACGGCGCGTATTCCTTGCTGGGCGAGGCTGCATCGGCGGTCGCCGAGATCAGCGCACTGATTTGCCGTATCAGCAGATCGTCTGTCGATGGCTGCATGACCTTCTCCTTCGATAGCGGTCCCGGCCAGCTGATTCCGGATTCCGGTTCACTGCAAGTCGGCAAGTCACAGGAACCGTCATTCCCGGTGCGACACATTGCTCGCGTTTCCGGCGAGCTTCAGTGATGGGCGAACCTTCGCATCTCCCGCAGCCGGGCCAGGCAATATCCGCGGTACAGCATGCCGATGAGGTTCCACATGATCGACTCCATTGTCTGATCACATCACCACACCATTACACTGATGTTGTTTCCGGATTTTTTCGTCACTCGAGGAAATGGCTTCGCCGGACGCGCGAAAGATTTCATCGCACCCGGCGACGAAACGTCTTCACGGGCTCGCGATCTTGTCCGAACGGAAATAGACATCGGCCTTCATGCCGATCGTGAGGTCTCCGGCTCCCGTCAATCCGACGGTGACCCGAACGACGTCCTGTTCCGCCTGGTTGCGCGATCCCGGCGGCTCGAGGCGTCCGGGCTCGACCAGCGGCGCGATCGACTGGACGCTTCCCTCGAACTCGCGATCGGGAAACGCCGCCGCCCGCACCGTCACTGCTTGCCCTGATCTGACCGACCCGAGGTCGCGCTCGTCCAGTTCCGCACGCACACATAGCGCCGAGAGGTCGGCGAGCTGCAGCGGCGG
>DATCXE010000479.1:0-8491 GCA_036565985.1 Bradyrhizobium sp. | reverse complement strand
CGGCGCCTCGGCGATTCTCGACCGCCGCGACGTCATTCCGGCCGCGATCACCGACATCGGCGGCACGATCGAGCATTTCGGCATGCCGGTCGATCCCGGCAATCTGCTCCTGATCGGCAGCGCCGGGGGCGTACCGGTGCTGGGCGCGCCGGGCTGCGCGCGCTCGCCGGTGGAAAACGGTTTTGACTGGGTGCTGATGCGGCTTCTCGCCGGCCTGAAAGTCACGCGCGCCGAGCTCACCGGCATGGGCGTCGGCGGTCTCCTGATGGAAATCGTCACAAGGCCGCAACCCCGCACCAACATCGATACTGAGGCCAACCGCAACGTCACGGCCATCGTGCTCGCAGCCGGGCGCTCGACGCGGATGGGTGGACCGAACAAGCTGCTCGCCGAACTCGACGGCAAGAAGCTGGTGCGGATCGCGGCCGAGCAGGCGCTGGCTTCGAAAGCGAGTAACGTGATCGTCGTCACCGGTCATCAGGCCGATCTGGTCGAGCAGGCCCTGGCGGGCCTCAAGGTAAAATTCGTCCGTAACCCGGATTTCGCCGGCGGGCTGGCGTCGTCGGTCAAGGCCGGCATCTCAGCGGTGCCTGACAACGCCGACGGCGCGATCGTCTGCCTGGGCGACATGCCGCTGATCGATGCAAAGCTGATCGACAAGCTGATCGAGACCTTCGCGCCGGACCGCGGCCATCTGATCGCTGTGCCCGTCAGCGAGGGGCGCCGCGGTAATCCCGTGCTGTGGTCGCGGCGATTCTTCAGGGAGTTGATGACGCTGGACGGCGATGTCGGCGCCCGTCACCTGATCGCCAAGCACACCGAGGCCGTGGCCGAAGTTCCGGTCGAGGGCAATAGCGCCTTCCTTGACATCGACACACCGCAGGCGCTGGAGGCGGCGCGGCGGGAGTAGGCGGGCAGATCGCCTCGTTCCGAGACGTCAGACCTCATCCTGGAGGAGCATCGCGAAAGCGATGCGTCTCGAAGGATGAATGGCACCATGGTTCGAGACGGCGCATGCGCGCCTCCTCACCATGAGGGGTCAAGCAGCCTCCGTTCACCAACTTGAAACCCCCTCTGATTAGATTCGCCGTCGTTACCTCGGGGGAGGGGATTTTGATCGTTTCGACCGTCGCAGCACAACGCCGCGCGTTGTTCATTGTTGCGCTGACCTTGTTGCTGGGCGTCGCAGGATTCATCACCAGGGCAGGGGCGGCGGGCGCGTTCGCGGTCGGCAAATGCGGCGCCTACGGCCAGGCCTATGACTATCCCGCGGAGGCGGCGGCGCGCGCCGCGGCGCTGAAGCAATGCAAAGGCAACTGCACCGCCCTGACGATGAAGCGCGCCTGTGCGGCGCTCGCGATCGATTTGGCCAATCCCTGCGGCGCGCACGGCTATGCGGTGAAGCCCAGGATATCCAGTTCGCTCAATGCCGCGACCAGGAAGTGCTACGAATTCGGCGGCAAGGAATGCGTGATCCGCGCCTGGGCCTGCGACGCCAGGGGGTAGCACCAGAGGATCCGCCGAGAGGTTCGCCAAGAGATGCCCTCGTAAAGGCGATGCCCCCAAAAGCCGACGACGTGAGAGTGCTGCGTCGCTCGGTTCAAGCGACGCAGCATTCAGAGCCTAGCCCCAGTCGTAATGGTGCAATTCATTCGGCCTTACGCCCTGCAAGTCGATGGTCTCGTTGCCGACCTGCAACAACGTTCCTCCGTGATGGTCAGATGATTTCCTGACGTGATCATCGGTCGCCAGTTGCAGCTTGTCCGCTTTCGGATCGAAGTCAGTGATTACTACGGTGTTGTGCCGGCCCTTGATTTGATCAAGGTTGATCACGAAGGTGTCGGCACCATCACCACCGGTCATCGTCATGTGGCCACGCGCTGCCACCAACGTGTCATCGAGATCCCCGCCGGTCAGGGTATCCTTGCCGGCTGATCCGACAACCAGTTGCGCCATGCCGTCGGCGGCCTCTTGTCCGGTCGGGTCTACTCCTCCCAGGGTGCCGCTGTGCCGCTCGGTGGCGACGAAGGCGTCACTCTGCATGGCAGTGGTATCGGTGTCGCGCAGGATCAGATCTGACAGAGTGGTGCTCTCGATCTCCCTTAGGGTCTGCCTGTCGAAGTTCTGGTTCTCGAAATAGTACCGATCGCCGTCGCGCAATGCAGCGAACTGATCGCCGATGATCTTGCCGAAGGTAGGTCCGATGATGGCTCCTTCCTCATGATCCTCCGCCAATCCACCAGCCCACAAATCGACGGCATCGATAGAACCATAGGCTTTCTCGAACGCGGCTGCCGTCTCCGGGTCGGAGCTAAGCTGATCGAAGCTGGTGTATGGCGCGAGCCCCAGCGCTTCCCGGGTCTGGTTCAGTGTACCCAGCCCCATATCATGGCCGCGCTGGATATTGATCGCCGCCAGATCCATGCCATCAGGAGGATCGACCAGAAAGTTCCGCAAGCCATCGACAATGTGGGCGTCCAGCAGGTTAGCCAGGTCTCCCGACAGATGCCGTAGCAAGCCATCTGCGCCCGTGGCAACGAACGTCGCCGTATCTTCAAAGAACGATTCGGCCAGCGTTTGCTCCGACGTGAATGCACCGAGGTTACTGATGGCGCTGATTTCGTCGGAGACGATGGAGTGACCGAAGCGATAGGCTGCTCCAGCAAACTCTTCGGTAATCCGCGGGTCCACCGTTGGATCGTAGCCGTGGTACGGTTTGATCGCGTCGTCGCCCAGCAGATGCGGCAGGAACTCGCTGTAGGTGATGTTGACCATCTCGGCCGTAGTAATGGCTTTGGCCGTCTCGTACAGCCTGTCGCCGCTCCATTTCGGATGTTCCTCATGCAGTCGGTCGACCTGGTAGTTGTGCTCGCGCACAAACAAGACCTGCAGGGCCGTCAGGTCGGGGTTCTCCTGCGCCCGGACGTCGCCGGCCGCAAAGCCCTTGCCTTGAGGGGTGTCGACAATGGGAAGATTGTCGCCCTCCGACACTTTCATATGACCGTCGGCTGTCCGCAGGCTGGCTGCGGTGGCAGCATCGGATCCATATATCTGCGATCCATCCAGCCAACCCGTCACCGTATTGATGGCGGTTGCGGGATGCCCGGGAACACCGGTGGCGGGATCGATGGCTACCCGCGTCAATGGGATGGTGCTGCCGGGCGGCAGAAACTCGTCATCAGCCGGGACTGTGATCGAGATGTCCTTGGTTGTGTCCGACTTTTGCAGATCCAGATCGTGATCGATGAACTGGCCCCACGCATACATCATGCCTGATAGCGCGACACCGTTGTCATCAGTCAAATGCGGGCCGTCCTCTCCGGCGTCCTCCTGCGCCACAACAATGTTGCTGATCTCGCGAGGGTTCGGCCCCGGAGTCATTTCACTGAACCCATCGGCGAAATTCGCCGGACCCACTCGAGCAAAGTCGGTGCCGGCCTGGTTCAAGGTGGGATCAGCAAGATTGTTGTTGGAGCCGTCGACGGTACGGAAGTCGAGGGTACGGAATTTCAGTGCCATGGCTCACCCTCCCTGTAGAGTGTATGGCCCCAGCTCCTGGTTGCATTGGCGACCGCTTGACGGTCCTTGAAATGGCGCTTTTATGAATCAATGTGATTGTTGCGTGACGGTTGAGCGACGGCACGCAGGCTTTTCGGAGGCTTGCTGAAGAAGAGCGATCGGCATATCGGGTCCCGGCAACGCATGCCGGAATCACGTCTTTGGGGCAATTCATGCAGTTCGACACCAAGATCGCGGTCGTTATCCGGGCCGATCTCGAAGCGTGGCAGAAGCTCAACGTCGCTTCGTTCCTTGCCGGTGGCATCGCTGCCGCGTTTCCGGAATGTATCGGCGAACCCTATGGCGACGCCTCAGGCACGAAATATCTGTCGCTGATCGGCCAGCCGATCCTGATCTACGGCGCCGACCGGCCGGCGCTTTCCCGCGCGCTCGAACGCGCGCTGACCAGAGGCGTCACGCCCGCGGTCTATACCGAAGACATGTTCAAGACCACGCATGACGCCGCCAACCGCGAGGTGGTTCGCGCCGTGATCCGCGCCGAGCTTAACCTGGTGGGGGTGGCGATGCGCGCCGAGCGCAAGGTGATCGACAAGATCGTCGACGGGCTGAAGTTTCACAGCTAGCGCGTTTTTCGAGCACGCCTATGCGCTCGATGCATTCCGCGCGCGATCCCAAAAGTCCATCATTCGGTCGCATGGTCAGGTGCCATCGCATGCCATACAGTATGCATGGGTTCCGCTGTGGAGGCCGGCTTGAGTGCGATCGGCGAAGGCGCGTATTGCTTCGGCGAATATAGATTTCTCCTGCGCCGGCAGTTGCTGCTTCGGGGCGAGACCCCGGTACGGCTCGGCGCGCGGGCGCTCGATCTGCTCCAGATTCTGATCGAACGGCAGGGTGAACTGGTCAGCAAGTCGGACCTGATGCAGTTCGCGTGGCCAAACACTTTCGTGCATGAGAGCAATCTGAAGGTGAACATAGCCGCCCTGCGTCGCGCGCTGCCACAGGAACGAACCGAGCTCCCCTATATCGTCACCGTTTCCGGCCGCGGCTACCGCTTCGCAGCGCCCGTACGGTTGGAGACGGGCGCCAACCAAACGATGACGCTGTCCCAAGGTGGCGTCGACAACGGCCTGCCGGTCCAGCGCCCGCTGGTGGGGCGCGAAGATGACGTCACCGAGCTCTGCGCAAGGGTTTGCGACCAGCGCTTCGTGACCATCGTAGGTCCTGCCGGCGTGGGCAAGACGACGGTGGCTGTCGCGGCCGGCCGCGAACTCGCCGAGCGCTTCGGCGATGGAGCCTGCTTTGTCGACCTGGCCGCGATCAACGACCCCAGGCTGGTGTGTGCCGCGATAGCCTCTTCGCTCGGATCGGGCGCGGGCCTGGTCGATCTGCTCGCAGCCATCGTCGAGTCCCTGCGGACCACCAACAAGCTGCTGATCCTGGATAATTGCGAACACGTGCTCTCGGCCGCAAGCCTCGTGGCCCAGCACATTCATTCCGCCGTTCCGCACATCGGCATCATCGCGACGAGCCGCGAACCTTTCGGCTGCCAGGCGGAGAACACCTATCGGCTGTCGCCGCTTCGATGCCCGGCAGGCGACATGCGGATCGACGGCGCCGGGGCCATGGCGTTCTCGGCGATCGAACTCTTCGTTACCCGTGCGCTCGAAGCGACGGGCTATCGCCTCAGCGATCCCGACGCGCCGATCGTCGCCGGCATCTGCCGGCGGCTCGACGGCATTCCTCTCGCCATCGAGCTTGCGGCGCCGCGGCTGAAGACTTGCGATCCAGCCACGCTGCTGCGGCATCTGAACCAGAGCTTTGAGCTTCTGAATTACGGCCCGAGGACCGCTCCTCTTCGGCACCAGGCACTTCAGGCGACGCTGGACTGGAGCTATCGACTTCTGTCCGAAGCCGAGGCGATGCTGCTGCGCCGGCTGTCGGTGTTCGCCGGCGTCTTCATGCTCGAAGACGTCCTCGGTGTCGCAAGTGACATCGTTGCCCCGCCGAGCGACATCGCCGCATGCCTCGAGAACCTTGCGTCGAAATCGCTCGTCTCGCAGGCCGCCATCGACAGCAGGTCGCAGTACCGATTGCTCGATGCGACCCGGAGCTACGCCGATGAACGGCTGCGGGCTGCTGGCGAGCACCGGCGCGCTTGCGAAGCGCATGCCGGCTATCTGCGGCGGCTGTTCGAGCGGGCGGAGGCAGAATGGGCGTGGCATGCGCGGGAGGACTGGGTCGCGACTTACGGCCGGCGCGCCAACGATCTGCGCAAGGCAATCGATTGGGCTTTCGGCGAGGATGGCGACGCCGAGACCGGTTTGCGGCTGACCGTTGCCGCGATTCCGCTTTGGGATGAACTCTCGTCCGTCGGCGAGAGCCGGCAGCGCACGCGCACGGCACTCGATGCCGCGAAGGCGGTCGTCCAATGCGATCCTGCATTGCGGATGAAGCTGGCCACGGCGCACGCGCGCAGCCTCTCATTCACGGAACGGCTGGAGCCCGAAGCGGAAGCGGCCTGTCTGGAGAGCGTGCAACTGGCCGACATGTACGGTGACGCCGACTATCAACTCCGTTCGGTATGGGGCCTGGCCGTTCTCCAGTCGTTCGCCGGCCGCCACCGCGAAGTCCTGACGAGCCTTGATCGCTTCGATGCGATTGCCGAGCGCGTCAACGATCGTTCGGCCGCGCCGGCCGGCGCGCGGTTTCGCCTCATGACACAGTTCTACCGTGGCGATATCGTCGGCGCGCACCAGGGCTTGAAAAAGCTTTCCGAAAAGCACGACAGGCTCGCCCGGCGCTCCCGCATATCGCGCTTTCAGGTCGATCCCTACGTCGTGATCCGCGTCTCGCTCGCCATAGTCGCCTGGGTGCGCGGGGATGTCATCGAAGCAGTGAGAACGGCCAAGGCCGCTGTCGACGGGGCGACTGCGATCGGGCATCTCGTTTCGCAGTCCAACGCCCTGGCTCTCGCCTCCATTCCCATCGCGCTCTGGACCGGCGACCTCGACGGCGCCGAACAGGACCTGACCGTGCTGGTCGACAACCTCAACCGGAGGGATCTCGCCAGCTGGACGCCGCTCAGCCATTTCTTTGGCGCCACCATCCGTCACCTGCGCGGGGATATCGATGCGGTCGATCAGATGCGTGTCGCAGCCGACGAAATCCTCGCGAGCAAATTCCTGATCCGCGCCCCGATCTACCTCGGCATGCTCGCGGAAGCGGCGCGACAGCGCGGCCAGGTCCACCTTGCCCGCTCGAGCATCGCCGCCGCGCTGGAGCATGCCGAACGACAGGATGAGGCCTGGTGCCAGCCCGAGTTGCTGCGCGTACTTGGCCTGGTTGAACGGAGCCACGGCGACCGGGGCCGCGCGGAACAAACCCTGCTTCGCGCCGTGCAGACAGCCGGCAAGGCAGGCGCCCTGTCGTTCCAGCTCCGCGCTGCTTCCGACCTCGCCGAAACCTGGGCCAGTGCCGGACGGTCTTCGGCAGCTGTGGCCCTGCTGGAGCCGATCTGCCGGCAGTTCGCCCCCGAAATCGCGAGCGTCGACATCGCCAAGGCGCGGCGAGTGCTGGGGCAGGTGCGGGCAGAGGCAGCGTTCGATCGCCACAGGTTCAACGGGTACCGCGGACATTCAACCTCGCCGCATTGACGTTTGGTGCAATTCTCCATAATTTATCGTATAGGTTGTATGATCACCATCGCCATTCGCGAATGAAGCGCGCGCGTTCGCCGAAACGGTGATGACGTGATTTCGATTTGAGCGTCATCGGCTGGCGGGCCGAGACTTTTACTTCTTTTAACCGCAGCTCCTTTTCCGAACCTCTTAACCTGTAAGCCGCAAGGCCCGCGGGAAATCGTCGGCAGGGCTGTGATGAAGTTCTGACGTCCAACGGGAGGCAGCGATGAGCAAGGGAAAAGTGATTGTCGTCGGTTCGAACGCCACGCGGATCGAGGTTCAGGGCGGCGGTACCGGGGCCACCGGCCAATACCTCAACGAGACGGTCGTGCCCGCGATGGCCGTCATCGATGCCGGCTATGAGGTCGTGCTGGCTACGCCGAACGGCGCCAAGCCGCATATCGACGAGGCCTCGGACGCCGCCGCGCATTTCGACGACGAAGCCGCCTATCGGCGCGCGAAGGCATTTTATGCCGAACATCCGTCGATGAACCCGGCGCGCACGCTGCGCTCGGTCATCGAGGAAGGGCTGGACAATTATGCGGCCGTGTTCGTACCTGGCGGGCAGGCGCCCGTTGTCGATCTGATGCAGGACCCGGACCTGGGCGTGATCCTGCGCCACTTCCACGAGCGCAAGAAGCCCACGGCACTGCTCTGCCATGGTCCCATTGCGACCGTCGCGGCGATGCCGCATGCGCGCGAATTTCGTGCCGCGCTGATCGCCGGCGACACCGGAAAGGCGATCGAATGGGGGGAGGGGTGGCAATATGCCGGGTACAGGATGACGGTGTTCTCGGAGACCGAGGAGAAGGTCATCGAGGATAATATCCTGCACGCCAAGCTCTACTTCAACATGCCCGACGCGTTGCAGGCCGCCGGCGGCAAAGTGAACAACACCAAGGTCGACTTCGAGCCGAACGTGATCGAGGATCGCGAACTCATCACCGGGCAGAACCCGCGGTCCGATCATCTGATCGGAGTAAAACTGGTGCAGGCGCTGCAACGCGCGGCCGTAACTGCCTGACCGAGGCTACCCGGCGCGAGGAATAGCCTCCTCTCGCAGGCGAAGGACAATCAACAATTCTGTCAGCTATTGGAGAGCACGGTGCGTACACGCACCGTGCCAAACGCTCCGTGTTCGACAACGGCAGGTCGTCGACGCCCCGAGGAAAATGTTCTTTCGGGTGAAGAGCCTGCGTCGATCGCACGCTCATGGAGGGTGAAGCGAACCATTTGCAACCTGTCGGGTTGGGCGTGGAACGCGCAATGCGGAAGAGAACCAGGAAGTC
>DATCXE010000467.1:0-4509 GCA_036565985.1 Bradyrhizobium sp. | reverse complement strand
CATAGGAAACATCATGCAGAACGCTTCGACCTCGAAAACCACGCCGCTGCAACTGGCTTTCGCCTGGAGTTTCGCCGGCATCCCATTGCTTGCGGGCGTCGCCCAGACCCTCGTCAACGCCATGAAGCTGTTTCAATAGGCCGCTGCAGAATCAGCAGCCGATCAAGACAAAACGCCGGCCTGTGCAAGCCGGCGTTTCAACTCCCTCAACTCCTCAAAACGCTTCGTCACGTCGCGCATGACGGCGACCGTGCCGGCGATCTCCTGCCGTTCATTGCGCAGCATCACGATGGTGAATTCGACCGAGATGCGCCGGCCATCCCGGGTCAATCCCGGCACCGACAACAGATCGCCGTGGCCATAACGGCTCGTTCCCGTCGCCATCGTGTGGCGAAAGCCCGCCCAGTGGCGTGCGCGCAGATTCTCCGGAATGATCAGGTCGAGCGATTGACCGGAAGCCTCGGCGGCGGTGAATCCGAATATCCGCTCCGCGCCGGGATTCCAGAACGTGATGCGCCCTTCCCGATCGGTCGCGACAACCGCGTCGGAGGAACTGTTGAGGAGTGCGTCACCAAGTCCGGAAGGAATATTCATCGCTTGTCCCTGCTCGATTCCGTGCTGCTGGTCTGAACCCGCGCAACCGCGTTGACAAGCGAGGAATGGCGATGGCAGCGATCGGCAAACCCGATACAAACACCACCACTGTCAGCGCAGCTTGCGTGCGCCGCGCTTCCTTGCTGCCGGTTGCGACGCGTGATCGGCCTGCGCACCGGCCAAACGATGCATGAGTTCGATCGCGTCCGACACGTGATCGCCATGCCGGTCGAGCGGATAGACGACGTAGGCCGGCAGTGAAAATTCGGGAGCGCCGGCGACCGCGTGAAGCCGCCGCGTCTTCAACAGCGGCTCCACGATCCGGTGCGCAAAAAATCCCGAGCCGCCGTTGTCCAGGAGATGCTGCAACCCCAGCCAGCCGACATTGGCAGTCAGAGACGGGCCGGTGAAATTCGGGAAGAATGCGCTGTGGCGGGCGTAGAATTCCGGCCCCCAGTCGACATAGACATAGCCCGGTTGCGGTTCGGGCGCGCTTTTCGGGTCGGTCGAGACCAGGACGAGTTGATCTTCGAACAATTGCTCGACCTTCAGGCCGGGACGGCTTTGCGGCGTGTACATCACGCCGATATCGATGCGGCCTTCCACCAGCCCCTGCATGATCTCAGGCTCGAGCGCGGTTTCGGCCCGGATCAGAATTTCCGGATGGGCCGCCTGCATCTGAGGCAGCCATCGCAACAGATATTCCTCCCACAGTCCGATGCGGCCGCCGACGACCAGCGTTCCGCTGAAGCCTTTGGGGAGGCCGACGTCATGGCGCGCCTGCTCGACCGTCCGCACCAGCGCCGAGGCGTGGCGTTGAAATTGCCGGCCTGCCGGGGTGAGCGTGGCGCCGGCCTTGTTGCGAACGAACAGCGTACAGCCCAGTTGTTGCTCGAGCGCATGAATGCGCGTACTGACGGTCGACTGGCTGACGTGAAGGCGTTCCGCCGCGGTGATGAAGTTGCCCGCGGTCACCACGGTCAGGAAGGTCCGGGCCAGTTCGGTATCCATGGTGCGCAAACTTTCAATCGACAATATCGATATCAAACGTCACCGCTGAGCAGATGTCAAAATTATGCGCTGCGACCGGGATTAACCATCGCTTTTGCTTGACGCGGCACGCTGAAGTCCCCATGCGTAAGGCGTCAGTCGGCCGGACGGCCGCTCCCGCTATGGTCGAAAGGCTGCGGGGGAGGAAAGTCCGGGCTCCATCGACATGCGGTGCCGGATAACATCCGGCGGGGGTGACCCCAGGGAAAGTGCCACAGAGAACGAACCGCTCCCCCACCCGAAAGGGAGGGGGCAGCAAGGGTGAAAAGGTGCGGTAAGAGCGCACCGCGTATCCGGCAACGGAAACGGCATGGCAAACCACACCGGGAGCAAAACCGAATAGGGACGGCAACGCGGGCTGTTCGCGCAAGCGATAACGCCGCAGGGTGATGTCAGGCTCGCCGTCCGGGTAGGTTGCTCGAGGCAATGTGCAAACATTGCCCCAGAGGAATGGCCGTCACGCATCATTCGAAAGAATGGTGCCCTCCAGAACCCGGCTTACAGGCCGGCTGATGTTCTAAAAATGAGGGGTTCGGCGTAAACACGCCGGACCCCTCGCCATTCAAGCCGCGATCTTTTGCAGCAACGCCATCAGCGCATCGGGCGCGGTGACGTTCGGCGAATGGCTGGCGTCGATCTCGTGGTAATTCCAGGCCGGGTCGCTCCTGGCGTGACGCGCGAACGGGCCGAACGTATCGGCCGGCGTGATGCGCGTCGCATAGATATAGCTGCGCGGCAGCGTCAGCGGACCGCCCTCCAGTTTGAGCTTCGCCTCGAAACATTTGATCGGCATGTCGACGCGGCGCGTCGAGAGCCATTCGACGTCGGCGGGTGAGGTATCGGACGGCGTCGGATTCGGCGGCACGCGCCAGCTGCCGGACTTTGCCAGCTCCTGCATCCGCAGCACCGCCGACTGGTTCAGATCCAGCAACGACTGGCCGTCGCCGGGCACGAAGGCGTCGATATAGATGAGCTGCCTGACCTGGTCGCGCGCACGGTCGGCGACGCCGGTGGCGACCATGCCGCCATAGCTGTGGCCGACCAGCACGATGTCGCGCAGATCCTCGTACTTGATGACGGCCAGCATATCCTCGATGTGCGAATTGAGATCGATCGACGGGTTGGCCAGATGCGCGCGCTCGCCGAGACCGGTGTAGCTCGGCGTGACCAGTCGGTGACCGGCCGCCTGCATCAGCGGGTGCATCTTCTTCCAGGCCCAGCCCGCCGACCACGCGCCGTGACAGACAAGAAAGGTTTTCGAAGAAGTTGCGCTCATTGGGGCTGTTTCCTGAAGTTATTGTTGAAGGCTTCGATTGCGATAGTACCCGTCCGTGGCCTCGTGTAAACGTCGCCGCCAATTCAGATCGTCATTCCGGGGCGCGAAGCGAACCCGGAATCTCGAGATTCTCAGGTGCGCAATTGCGCACCGTAGTTCGCAACGATGCGCCCCGGAATGACGGAGGAAATAGAGGTTGGACTTATCCTCCTACGCGATCCTGCTGGCCGGCGCGCTCGCCGGCGGTTTCGTCTCGGGCCTCTCCGGCTTCGGCACCGCGCTGATGGCGCTGGGGATCTGGCTCTATATCGTGCCGCCGTCGATTGCCGTGCCGCTGGTCCTCATCTGTTCGGTCAGTTCGCAGATCTCGACGCTGCCGTCGATGTGGAAGGTGATCGACTTCAGGCTGGCACTGCCCTTCGTCGCCGGCGGCCTGATCGGCATGCCGATCGGGGCGCTGCTGGTCGCGCGCGCCGATCCGCAGAACTTCAAGCTCAGTGTCGGCGTCATGCTGCTGGTGTTTCCGGCCGCGCTTTATTTCATCCGGAAGCCGATGGCCTTCCGCTTCGGCGGCCGGCTGGCGGATGCAACCGTCGGATTTGCCGGCGGCATCCTTGGCGGCCTCGCCGGCCTGTCCGGTCCGCTACCGACGCTGTGGGCCAGCATACGTGGCTGGACCAAGGATCAGCGGCGCGGTGTCTTCCAGATCTTCAATGGCACCGTTCTCGGCGCCGCGCTCATCCTGCAGATCGCCAGCGGCTTCGTCAAAACCGACGTCTTCTGGCTGGCGCTGCTGGCGATGCCGGGGACGCTGATCGGCGCGCGGCTCGGCATGCACACCTATCACGCGCTGAACGACCGAAACTTCTACGACATCGTCCTGGGCCTGCTGTTCCTGTCCGGGCTCGTATTGGTGTGGAGCAGCATTGCTCCGAGGTAACCGCGCATAGCCGCCATGTGCACCGAGTAGATTGCTGTACGCTGAACGGCAAAGCGGCTATCCACTCCCGCCATGTCCACCCCTGCTTCGCGCGAACGGCTCGGTCTGCTGCTGGGCTTCATCGGCATGGCGATCTTCGGCGGCACCCTGCCGGCGACGCGGATTGCGGTCGCGGAAATCGATCCGATTGCACTGACCGCGCTGCGCACGGCGATTGCCGGGGTGTGCTCGCTGGCGCTCCTGCTCGTGCTGCGCCGTCCGCTGCCGCCGCGCGCGCTATGGCCGCAACTCGTCATCGCGATGCTCTGCGTCGCCGTCCTGTTTCCGCTTCTGATGTCGATGGGGATGCAAAGGGTCGATGCCTCGCACGGCGGCGTGGTGCTCGGCGTGCTGCCGATCGCCACCGCGCTCGTCGCCGTCGCCATCACCCACGAGCGGCCGAGACCGTCGTTCTGGATCGCCTCCCTCGCCGGCGCCGCGCTGGTGATCGCATTTGCACTGCGACAGGGCGGCGGCGCACTCGCGACCGGTGACATATTCCTGTTCGCATCCGTTGCCGTCTCCGCGGTCGGCTACGCGTTCTCCGGCCGGCTGACGTCGCAGATGCCGGGCTGGGAAGTCATCAGCTGGATTCTCGTCATCGGCCTGC
>DATCXE010000455.1:0-9550 GCA_036565985.1 Bradyrhizobium sp. | reverse complement strand
AATCGACGCCGACGGTTTCAGCGACCCGGCGGCCGAGGCTGAAATCGGCTGGGTGGTCGATCTCGTCACCGCCATCCGCTCGGTGCGCTCGGAGATGAACATTCCGCCGGCGACGCTGATCCCGCTGGTTCTGTCGGGTGCCTCGACCGAGACAAGGGAGCGGGCACAGCGCTGGAGCGACACCGTGAAGCGCCTGGCGCGCCTGGCGGGTATTTCCTTTGCCGACCGGCCGCCGGAAGGCGCGGTGCAGCTTCTGGTGCGCGGCGAAGTCGTGGCGCTGCCGCTCAAGGGCGTGATCGACCTCTCGGCGGAAAAAGCCCGGCTCGACAAGGAGATCGTCAAGGCCGACGCCGACATCAAGCGCGTGGACGCAAAGCTCTCCAACGAGAAATTCGTGGCGAATGCGCCCGAAGAGATCGTCGAGGAGGAAAAGGAAAAGCGCGAAGCGGCGGTGGCACGGAAGACCAAGCTGCAGGAAGCTCTGGAACGGCTGAAGAACGCGTCGTAGAGTTTTTCGGTTGTGGCTTCATCCTTCGAGACGGCCGCGTTGCGGCTTCCTCAGGATGAGGTCCGATAGCTCAGGTGCTCGACCTCATGGCGAGGAGCGCGGCAGCGCCGCGCGTCTCGAACCATGCGACCACGATGCCACTCCGGCTAGATGCGTTCCAACTCGCAGAGAGCTATCCATGCTGGATCACGTCTCCATCACGGTTTCAGACATGCACGCGGCCGAGCGGTTCTACGATGCCATCATGAAGGCGCTCGACGTCGTCAAGGTCGGCAGCCGCGACGACTGGCTCGGCTACGGCGAGCGGGCGCGTCCGGATCATCCGGACCTGGTCTATCTCTCCATCCGCAAGGGCGTGAGGCCGGAGGACGCGTTTGGCCGGCATTGGTGCTTCAAGGCGGCGCGGCGGAAGCAGGTGGATGCGTTCTGGGGCGCCGGCATTGCAGCGGGTGGTACGAGCGAGGGGGCGCCGGGTCTGCGCCACTATCATCCGTCGTACTACGCGGCGTTCCTCAGGGATCCCGACGGCAATCGGGTCGAGGCGGTCTGCCATCACCCGGTATAGCCGGTTTCACTTTCCGTCCGTTGCCCGTCTTGGAAGCAGGATCGTCACCTGCGTTCCCTTGCCGGGTTCGCTCTCGAGACGAAGGCTGCCTCCCAGGCGATCCGTCACGACGCTGTAGACGATGTGGAGGCCAAGGCCTGTGCAGCCCGCGTGTCGTCTCGTCGTGAAGAAGGGATCGAACGCCTGGCGCCTCACGTCGGAAGTCATGCCGCAGCCATCGTCGGCGAAAACGATCTCAACGCCATCGGGGCCCGCGGCACGCACGGTGATATCGATCGACCCCGCCGTATCGGCGTCGGGATAGGCATGCGCGATCGAATTGAGGAACAGGCTGGTGAGCACCTGGCCATACGATCCCGGGTAGCTGCTCATCCAGAGATCCGGCTCGCTGTTGACGCGCAGCGCCACGATGTTCTTCGGCAGCGCCGGACGCAGCCCAACCGCGACCTGTTCGGTCAGGTCGCCGAGGTCGAACGCGCGAAGGTCGGAGCTGTTCTGATCGGAGGCGACCTGCTTGAACGACTGGACCAGCTCCGCCGCGCGGTTCAGGCTCTCCAGGATCTGCGTGGAGCCGCTCCGCACCGCTTCGACGTATTCGTTCAGGCTTGAACGCTTCAGCGTTCCGTGTGCCGCCTGGTCGACAAACCGTCGGCATTTCTTCTCCATCGAGGAGGCGATCGTCAGTGCGGTGCCGAGCGGGTTGTTGATTTCATGCGCGACGCCCGCAACGAGCCGTCCGAGCGCCGCGAGCTTCTCGGCCTCGATCAGCGAGTGTTGTGTTTCGCGCAGGTTTCGCAGCGCCGCTTCTGCGGCGTCCTTGGCCCTTCGGAGTTCGCGCTCGCTGTTCTTGCGCTCGCTGATGTCGATATGGGTGCCGATCCACCCATAGACTGCGCCGGCCGGGTTACGCAGCGGCACCACACGGGTCAGGAACGGACGATACATTCCGTCCTTGCCGAGCAGCGAGAGCTCCGCGTCGAGCGCGCTCCCTTCTGCCAGCGCCTCCGTCCAGCGCGCGCCAAGCACCGCCTGCCAGCCATGGGGATCGAGTTCGCCTGCGGGCCTGCCCGTGTATTCGTACCAGTGATTGTTGAACCAGTAGATCGCGCCCGAGGCATCGGCCATCCAGACCAGCTGCGGAATGGAATGCGCAAGCGTGTGGAATTGGCGTTCGCTGGCCCGAAGCGCCGCCTCGGCGCGCCTGCGCTCGGTGATCTCCTCGGCGGCGACGTTGATGCCGACGATCTCGCCGTCGCGGTTGCGATGGGGATGCCAGTAGGTGACCCAGAAGCGCTCCTCGGTCTGGTCGGCGCGCTGGCCGGCGACCTCGACGCCGGTGACGGGATCGCCGGTGCGCATGATCGAGGCGACGATGCCCTCGACCGCGTCCGCCAGCGCCGGCACGCAGTCTCGCACATAGCGCCCGAGGTGATCCTCGACAGAAATGCCGCAGATCTCGGTGAGGCGCTGGTTGATCTGGATGTAACGGCAGTCGGGGGAGAGGAAGGCGAGGCCGATCGGCGCGGTGTCGTAGATGAGCTGCAGCGTCGGCTGCCGGCTCTCGAACACGGACTCCGAATACGGCGGCGGCAGGCCGGTCGGAATCGAGGTCGGGTAGGGCGTCATTGGCTTGCGTCAGTTAGCATCGCCGACCCTCCTGCGTTTCACGCATCGAAATCAGGGAATACCATTCGGAACGTTGTCGCCATCCAGACCATATCGCGAACCGCCTCGTCTGCCGCTAGCAGATCGAGCCGTCCTTCAGCTCACTCCCCCTGATTGAACGCCTCAACAGGGTGGAGCGCAATCGTCCCTGTAACCATGAAATGCAGGGGCCGCCGCAGAACCGCCATATTCGACGCCGTTGCGGCGGGCGGTATTTCCGCTGCGGAGAGGTCGCCTGGCATCGAGATGCCACGGCCGAAAACGCCATACCGAGACGATCCCGTTCCGGAGCCTGCGTGCCGGCACTTGTTCGGATCAGTTTGCAGGCTTCTTCTTTTTGCTCGCGCCTTTCAAGGCTGCTGCCGAGGTCGTGATGGCTCCATTGGTCATTTGAAGACAGGTCAGGAGATCGACATAGCTCGCTTCGGCTATCGTCGCCTCTCCCTCGCACTGGGACCTCGCAGCCGCGGAATACGAAGCCCATATCGGGCCCAGTTGTTCGCGCGCCGAGTTCTCATCGCTCATGCACTTGTCGAAACTTTGAGGCAAGGCCAGGCCCATCGCCTTGTCGGCTTCTACCGATGCCCTGCAGGTGGCTTCGACGTTCAATTTTGGGACGGCATCGGAAATGGGCGTGAACAATTGGGTTGTCGCCGCGAGGGCCATGATTGCTGGATGCATGCGATGTCCTTTCGTTAGGTAGCCGATCTTGGGGGACCTTGTGCAAGTCGGCCTGTCATCCGAGCCGATCCGCAAAGCGCATTCGCTATTCCCGGGCGATCTCCCGGCGCACTCAGTTTTGCGTAAGATGGATCGCTTCAACCCACCATTGATCTAGATCAACAAACGTCGGCCTTAGGTCGTTGGCAGGCTTTGGGATGGGATGACGCTATGTCCGCTCTACCTCTTGCGCGTGCAACGTTCAGCCCACCGGTCCGGGGATCCAATAGTCGCCGGCAAGCGGCCTGACTCTTACGCCATTGATTACTCCACGCTGAAGGCTTGGATCGAAATGGCGCATCGTCCGCTCATTGAGATCAATGATGCGGCCAGGCGTTAGTGGTCCCACGTCATTTATCTTGACGATCACCTTCTTGCCGACAGCTTCAACGAGAGCATATTTCGGCCTCGCGCCATATTGGACCCCACCAAATTTCCGACGCAGGCTTGTCTTGATGGCAGCCGCCCACACGGAGGGATCGTAGCGCTCGCCGGAGGCTGTGTTCGGGCCACCTTCGCGCCACCCGGGCTTGAACGGATTGTACGTGGACGCAGCACCAACAATCGCATCCCCGGTAGCTTCATTGACGACGGCGCTTGAGTGGACGGAAACCATTTCACTTCGAGCACCGGTAACCGAAATGGCAAGCGTAAACACGGCGCCGCATATTGCGGCGCCCGAGCGGAACAGCATCATGACTCCTTGATTGATGTTTCTGATCGTTCGGTTCCCGATGCCGCAAAACATGGTCGAGCGAACGCGAAGGCGCTAACGAACTCGTGCCAATACTTTGCGGAAACGTGCCAACCCGGGCGGCGGAACCGTTGTGGGTACCGGATCGGTCCTCACACAGTGTTTTAGTTCTCACTGACTAAGACAGAGATTGCGTCAGCAGCGTGACGAGGTTGCGGAACTCTCTACCTTCTCACGAACGTTCCGCTTCGCGCTCTGAACGCTGACGCGGGTGTCGACGCTTGACACTTCTACTCGGGACAAAAGGCAGTCATTGCAGCCGTCGAGTTCAACGCTGTTGCGAGGAGCGGTTGACGCGACTCGCGTGAGCCCTCACTCATCGACGATCTGTCCGCCATCGTAGCCGCAAGCGACACGTCCCAGCGCCGCACGGAATTGTTCGCTATCGACCATCGATGCAAGGGCCGCGAGATCGTCGTGTTTTGTCATTCGGCGGGCGCGACCCAACATCGACGTGATGAGACTTGAATCGAGATAAGGCAGGCTTGCCCAAAATCCGCGCGCAAGCTCCTGCGCCAGGGCGTGATCGGGATGTTGCTTGTTTTCGGGAGCGCGGCCGATCTCGTACATATGCCGGACAGCGTGCCACGGCGCTCGCTCGGTCGGAAGCCGCGCCATGATCTCCGGATGTTCCTGCGCGACATAGAACCGATTGAGCGTATCGAACAGAACAAAGCGGTAGCCCTGGGCGAGGAGGAATGGTTCCCAGTCCTGCCATGACGGCTCCGACGACATGGGGCTGACTGCTTCGGCAACAATTACCTTGGGTCGATACCGCTCCCAATTGCCGCCGAACAGGACATCGCTTTCGGCGCCTTCGACGTCGATTTTCAGGAAGTCGATTGAGCTGACGCCATGGCTTTCGCATAGTTGCGCCAGCGTGGTCACGGGCAGGCGAAGCGTCTGGTAATTGACATCGAATGCGCGAGCCTTTTGCGCAACGTCTTCGCGTGTCGTTGAGAGCCCGTGCAGACGATCGACCATGTGGAAGTCAGCTTCGCCGCTCTCTCGTCCGACCAGGCCGCGTACCGCGATATCACGCGGACGCAGCCGCCCATAGAGCGCGGCAAGTTCGGACTGCGGCTCGACTACAATGCCCTGCCATCCGCGCTCGTAGAACCAGAACGACACATTGTCCGCGATCGGATGTCCCGCGCCGATATCGATATACGTACCGGCCGCCTGTCCCGCGAAGGCAAGGGAGAGATGATAATCCTCGAGATTCTGTGAGTAAGATAGCTCCATCAGCGTCCGAGCCCCTTCTCTCGTTTGCCTGTTTCACGCGTGGATTTCAATCGATCGCCTGGCGAACTGTACCATGGGCGTACCTGCCGGCCGACGCGGTCCGCGTGTTTGAACCGGGTTGGAAACCTGCACTGCGAGATACGAGATGTAAGGTCCAGTAAGAGCAGCACGGCGGAATCCTCCAACAATTGCCCGACGGGCAACTCACTTCCACATCGGGCACCTTCAAGCCGTCCATCCCTTCACACAAAAATATTTCGCTCGCGCCGTCGGGCAAATCAGTGATTTAACTTCGCGCGTCTCACGGCGGATGAGGGGCGTTGGCCATCGTCACGAACGCGCGGTGAGATGCGGTGGACGCGAGAACCATAACTGACGAGTGTGGCAATTGCGTACGGCGAAGTCGTGTGGTCCTGGCGTCGCGGTGCTGACGTCAAGTTCTTGAGAAGCAGGCTTCTTGGGGATGACAGTGGCAAAAGAGCCGTTCACTGGGGAGAGCACGAAGTAAGCCGTAAAGCCACTGCGCAGGGAAGGCCGGAGTGTTTCCGCTGAACCTGTATGCTCGTGTGCGCGACTTTCTGTGCGCAATTGCACGCGAGACCGCGGGTGCAGCGTGCACCCGGTCTTCCCTGCGCCCTCTATTTCCGGAGGGAGCGAACGAAAATGCAAACCTCGGACAAAACATGTCGCGAGATCGCGAAGTCACATTCAGTCGTCATCCCCGCGCAGGCGGGGATCCAGTATTCCAGAGACGTTAGTGATAGAACCGATAAGCCGCGGCGCACTGGATCCCCTGAGTTCACAGAACAAGTGCAACACCTGCGATGGCGATAGGCACCCCCGATCAAAACGGCTTGCTCAGAAACCTCGATCCCTTCAGCCCGTACCGCCACGGCAAATCGATCGCCTTGGTGATCCCGATCCGCACGCCGGCGACGATCTCGGGTTTGCCAATCCGTGCATGCAGCGCGAACGGCGGCGCATCGAGCGGCTGTTCGCTGTGCTTGATCGTGATGCCGAGCGCCTGGCAGAGCTTGCCCGGTCCGGAACACAGCGCGCGATCCTCCTGCAGGCCGCGGCGGCGGCGCATCGCGGCAAGGCCATGGGTCGGCTGCAGCGCGCGGATCAAGACGGCGCTGGCCGAGCCTTCCTTTTCGCAGACAAAATTCACGCACCAATGGATGCCGTAGGAGCGGTAGACGTACGAAAAGCCCGGCGGGCCGAACATCACCATGTTGCGCGGCGTCGGCCCATTGAACGAATGTGCCGCCGGATCGGTATGGTGATAGGCCTCGACCTCGACGATGATGCCGCCGACGCCGTCGACCAGCAGCGTCGCCCCGATCAGGTCGGGGGCGACGTCGTGCACGCTGCGGTCAAAAAACGAGCGTTTCAGTGGCTTGCCGAGGCGAGGGGCGGCTGCATCGGCCGGATTCCGGTTTTGAACCATTTTCGGGTGAGAATCAGCGGGAATGGACATGAAAGGTCGCAATATGTTGCAGGTTTCTGCTAGGTTCGGCAAACCGGGCTGCGGCTTCGCCCGCAACCGGGTTGCGGGGATCGGCGACACGGATTAGCTAACTGTTTCAGCAATATCCGGACTTAAGCATGGTCGTTCTCGTCGATACCGTCTCCCAGAATCAAGTGCGCCCGCGCCACCCCGAAAAGGTGAACCGGCCGGATGCGCTGTCGCCGCCCAAGCCGAACTGGATCAGGGTGCGCGCGCCGAATACCCGCGGCTACGCCGATACGCGGAAAATCGTCAAGGAGAACGGCCTCGTCACGGTCTGCGAGGAGGCCGGCTGCCCGAACATCGGCGAGTGCTGGGACAAGAAGCACGCCACCTTCATGATCATGGGGGACACCTGCACCCGGGCCTGCGCGTTCTGCAACGTCAAGACCGGGATGCCCGGCGCGCTCGATGCCGCCGAGCCGGAGCATGTCGCGGAAGCCACCTTCAAGCTCGGGCTCGCGCATGTGGTGGTGACCTCGGTCGATCGCGACGATCTCGCCGACGGCGGCGCTGAGCATTTTGCGCAAACCATCCGCGCCATCCGTGAGCGCTGCCCGACGACGACGATCGAAATCCTCACGCCGGACTTCCTGCGCAAGGAAGGCGCGCTTGAGGTGGTCGTGGCGGCAAAGCCCGACGTGTTCAACCACAATCTCGAAACCGTGCCGGCGCGCTATCTCACCGTGCGTCCGGGCGCGCGCTACTTCCATTCGATCCGGCTATTGCAGCGGGTCAAGGAGATCGATCCCACGATATTCACCAAGTCCGGCATCATGGTCGGCCTCGGCGAGGAGCGGCACGAGGTGCTGCAGGTGATGGATGACCTGCGTACGGCCGAGGTCGATTTCCTGACCATCGGGCAATATCTGCAGCCGACCCGCAAGCACCACGCGGTCATGCGCTACGTGACCCCGGATGAGTTCGCGGGCTACGAGAAGGTCGCCTATACCAAGGGTTTCCTGATGGTGTCGGCGAGCCCGCTGACCCGCTCGTCGCATCATGCCGGCGAGGATTTCGCCAAATTGAGAGCGGCAAGAGCTGCGCTACATCGCTGAGCGCGTCCGATGCCAAGATTTTCCAGCAAGCGCCGGGTTCATCATACCGCGCCGCAGATGTTCGATCTGGTCGCCGATGTCGAGCGCTATCCGGAATTCGTGCCGCTGTGCCAGTCGCTGAAGATACGCCAGCGCACGCCGAAGGATGACGGCACCGAAATCATCGTCGCCGACATGACCGTGTCGTTCAAGCTCGTGCGCGAATCCTTCACCAGCCGGGTGACGCTGGATCGGCCCAACCTCAAGATCATGGTCGAGTACCTCAAAGGTCCGTTCAGCAATCTCGAAAACCGCTGGACGTTCGAGCCGAAATCCGAAACCGACTGTGATGTCGGATTCTTCCTGTCCTACGAGTTCAGGAGCCGGATGCTGGCGATGCTGATGGGAACGATGTTCGACACCGCGTTCCAGCGCTTTGCCGCGGCCTTCGAGAAGCGTGCGGACGTGGTTTACGGCAAGGGTTGAACTGCACCCGACCAGCCCAACATCCTCGAACGACAGAGGCCCGAGATGACGACATTCGAACGCGTTGGCTTTATCGGGCTTGGCGGCATGGGACGCGGCCTGGTCAAGAACCTCGTCGCGAAAGGCGTGGCGGTGACCGCCTACGATCTCAACCCCGCGGCAGTCGAAATTGCCAGGTCGTTCGGTGCGACGGCCGCAAGCAATCTCGAGCCAATTCGCGACTGCCGGATTGTCATGATTTGCGTCAACGAAGCCGAGGACGTCGAAGCGCTGCTCACGCGTCCCGACGGGCTGCTCGCCGGTCCGGCATCGGGCTTTGTCATCGTGGACCACACCACCGGCAGTCCGCAGATGGTCGCAAAACTCGATCGCATGGTGCGCGCGGCCGGCGGCCGCTATGCCGAGGCGCCGATGACGCGGACGCCGAAACATGCCGACATCGGCAAGGTCAACGTGCTGTTCGGCGGCGAGCGCGAATTGCTCGAGGATCTCAGGCCCTATTTCGATCTCTATGCCGAAAACATCTTCCACATCGGCCCGCTGGGCCACGCCATCCGCCTCAAGCTGATCCACAACTACATCGCCTTCGCCAATGTCGCGGCTTGGTGCGAGGGCTTTGCGCTCGCGGCCAAAGAAGGCCTCGATCTCTCGCAAGCCATCCGCATCATCTCGGCCGCCGGCGGCAAGAGCGGCATGCTCGATCTCTACGGACAGGCCACGCTGGATGGCGACTTCACGCCGCTGATGTCGCTGGCCAATGCGCGCAAGGACGTGCGCTATTACGCGCGCTGGCTGGAGGACGCAGGCTTGCCGGGCTTCATGGCCGAAGCCGTGCACCAGACCTACCGGCAGGCGGCGCTGCTCGGGCACGACGGCGAGTCCTGCACTGCTGTCATCAAGGGCTACGAGGCCGTTACCGGCATCGAGGCGCGGGTAAAGTCTGGTGCGAAAACCGGGTAAGGCAGAGCCACTAGCTTCGCGGCGTCCGCCGGCGCTTGACGGCGGCGCGGCGCGGGCTGCGCGCCACCCTTGGCCGCGACCGGCTCATCGTTTCGCGCCG
>DATCXE010000446.1:0-5325 GCA_036565985.1 Bradyrhizobium sp. | reverse complement strand
TGGACCGGGGAACGATCCGGCCATGACAGGCAAACATGTAAAGGGCCACGGGAATGGCCGGCAGGCTGCCGAGTGTATGGATCCAGCCAAGCGGTGAAATTCCGAACATGAGCGATTGCCTTTCTCATTCTGAGTGACGGGGTGGTTTGAGTGACGGGGTGGTCGAGCAGGCAGACTGTCGCTGACAAATCTGCGTGTGCTGGTTGATCTATCTACTAGTCGATAGATGGCTGAGTCAGACGCCTATCTCCAAGGCGAAGTTCCGGTTTCAAGCGGCGATGCGTGCCAGCAAGGGACGGGTTATGGCGCCAAAAGTCGTGGCGTCGCCGTAGGCGCGCGCTGAAAGCATCGCGCCATGCACGGTGGCCATGAACATTTCAGCGTTGGCCCGGGCGGTCCCGGTCAGCGCGAGGCGGCCTTGCGCGGCGCCACGCTCCAGGACGGCGGTGAGCCAGTCCGACAGCCTTCGGAAATGGGTGCGCACTTCAAGGACGACGGCTTCGGGAAGAACCGGAATCTCGCTGGCGAGCAGGGCGCAGACGCAAAAGGGGTGCGTAGCGTCGGCGATACACGCCTCCCAGTAGCCGACATAGGCACGAAGTTGTTCGAGCGGATCAGAGATATTGCGTTCCAGCGCGGCGATCCCGGCTTCAGCCTCGGCCCGGTATTGCGCGACCAGCGTGCGGACCAGATCCGATTTGCTGGGAAAATGGTGGTGAATGCTCGCATTGCGAATGCCCACCACACTGGAAATATCGGCGTAGCTGAAACTGTTGTAGCCCCCGTTGATAATCAGGGAGCGCGCACAGCGAATGATGTCATCAGCCCTGTTCGGTGTGTTTGTCATACTGCGGACTACCAACTAGTAGGGAGAACGTCAACCCGAAGCGGTCTGACTTTCCCGTTACCGCTTCTGCCATGGTCCTCAAGCTCTCAAAGGAGGCATACGGGTCTTGTCGCTCGCCGCCCGTAAAGCCGTCCGTCCCACCACACCGGTTCGGGCAGGGTGTGCACGATGCCCTGGCGTCGGGCTGCGCCGGGTTGATCAGAAAATTGCGCTCCGGCCGCGCGGGGATTGAGGGCACGATTGGCATGCACCATCGGACAGCTACCGTGCGGACAGCACGAAGCTTGATCTCGATTTCGACGCCATGACGCCTTATCTCGATCGCACGAAGCGCTGGCTGAAATTGTCCGCAAGTGGAAAGGACAGGACCGTGGCACTCAAGGAAATCCTCCCCGGCAAGCTCGGCTTCGGCGCCGCGCCTCTGGGCAACATGTTCCGCGACATACCCGAGGCGGAGGCGCTTGCCACCGTCGAAGCCGCCTGGAACGACGGCATCCGGTACTATGACAACGCACCGTTCTACGGCGCCGGCCTTGCCGAGATCCGCATGGGCGAGGCGCTGGCCGGCAAACCGCGCAGCGAGTATGTCATCAGCACCAAGGTCGGCCGCGTCATCCTCGACGAGATCGAGGACGTGAGCGCCCGCGACCTTGGCGAGAAGGGCGACGTCTTCAAGTATGGCCGCCCCAACCGGGTCGTGAACGACTATTCCGAAGACGCGACGCTGCGCTCGATCGAGGACAGCCTCAAGCGCCTGAAGACGGATCATATCGAGATCGCCTGGGTTCATGACGTGGCGCAGGACTTCTATGGCGACGAATGGCTGGGCGTGTTCGAGAGCGCGCGCAAGGGTGCGTTCAAGGCGCTCGACCGACTGCGCGACGAGGGCGTCATCAAGGCCTGGGGCCTGGGCGTCAACCGGGTCGAGCCGATCGAGCTGTTGCTGGCGCTGGAGGGGCGACGTCCGGATGGCTTCCTGCTCGCGGGCCGCTACACGCTGCTCGACCATGACCGTGCGCTCCAGCGCGTCATGCCGGCGGTGACGGAACGTGGCCTTGGGATCGTCGTGGGCGGCCCGTACAGCTCCGGCGCGCTCGTCGGCGGACCCAACTTCGAATATGCGCCGGCGACGCCTGCCATTCTCGACAAGGTCGCGCGGATCAAGGCCATCGCCGACCGCCATGGCATCAGCATGAAGGCGGCAGGCCTGCAATTCTCGCTCGCCAATCCGGCGGTCGCGGCCGTCATTCCCGGTGCCAGCCGCCCGGGCCGGATCGCGGAGGACCGCGCCGCGCTGCAGGAGAGGGTGCCTTCCGACTTCTGGCGCGAACTTCGCAAGGCAGGGCTGGTCAACCCGGCCGCACCGCTTCCCATCGCCGACTGACCGGATCGCCAGTCGCAACCCGGTGCTCGCTTCAAGTGCCCGCTTCAGGCGTAGCCAACCCAGCCGCGCCAGGTGAAGGCGGCGTAGAACAGTTCGACATTCTTGAAGCCGGCCTCGCTCAGAATCCGCGCGTCCTGTTCGGGGCTGAGCAGGCTCAGGCTGGCATCGACGGCGGCGCGCGCGTTGTTGGCCTTGTCCGGCTCGGCGCCGGACGCGATCGCATAGGCCGCATAGCGCGACAGCCATTGCGCGCGCTCGCTGTCTGTTTGCGGAAAACTGGAATGGGCGGCCACGAAGGGCGCGCCGGGCCGAAGGCGGCGGTGAATTTCCCGCGCCGTTCTCCGCCGCTCGTCGGCATCGAGGAAATGCAGCGTGAGCAGGCAGGTCGCGGCATCGAACGGCCCGTCGGGCGCATCGTCGATATAGCCTTCCTGCAGTTGCACACGCGCATTGAGGGGACCCAGCGTCCGCTCGGCCAGCTTCAGCATCTCCGCGGCCGGATCGACACCGACGAAGCGCCAGCGCGGCTCCGCCTCGGCCAGTGCCTTCAACTCCAGGCCGCCACCGGCGCCCAGCACCAGCACTTGCGCGTCCGGCGCGGCCCGTTCCGCGAGCAGGATGCGGGTCATGCGATGCAGGTCCGCATAGCCGGGCACGAAGCGCGGCGGCCCCTCGGCATAGCGTGTCACGGCCTCAGGATCGGAGAAGTGGGCCTGCCACGGCTGGGCTGCTGCGTCACGAAGCATGGGCGGTCTCCAGGCGATGTCGGTTGCGCCGGTCACCCAGGCGCTTCTGAAAGTCGGCGTTCAGCATCGAGAGAGTTACATCGCCGAGGCGGGAGAGCAGCAGCGCCTCCGCATCGTCGAACGCCTGGTCGAGCGCGGCGTTCACGGCCTGCTCGACAAGGCATTTGGGTGATTCCGCCCTGTTTCCAACGGCGAACAGCGAGGGTTGGCCGAGCGCATCGTAGACGTCCCGCAGCGATATCTTCGCGAGGTCGCGAGCGAGCGTCCAGCCTCCGCCATGGCCTTTCTCCGATCGGACAAGGCCGTGATCGCGCAGTCCGGACATCATCCGCCGTATCACCACCGCATTGGTATCCATGGCCTTCGCCAGCGCCTCTGACGTCAGCGGCGCCTTTTGCTCGGCCATGTGCAGCAGGACGTGCAACACGCCTGATAATCGGGTGTCTCTTCTCATGTAACTATTGATATTACATGAGAGGATGGGGCGTCAAGCCGCAGCAGGCGAGAGGAGGTCGCCAGATCGGCATTCGCGACCGTCGGTCGCAGTCCTTTTATAAGTATTGACTTATATAAGGTCGTGCCGATATTGCTCTTCCGGAAAATGCAGGGAGGGTCCGGATGGATATCGACGTCGCCAGGGTGTTGGGGCTTGTCACGCGCTCGGTGCGCAATTTCGAGAAGGAGGGGAAGCCAGCGAGTGCGGTCACGCTATCGCGGCTTTACGACACCAGCGTCGATGATCTCTGGGACGCGCTGACCAGCAGGGAGCGCATCCCGCGCTGGTTCTTGCCGGTCGACGGTGACCTCAATCTGGGCGGACGGTACCAGCTCAAGGGCAATGCGGGCGGGACCATCACGGCGTGTACGCCGCCGCGTCATTTTGCGGCGACGTGGGAGTTCGGCGGCGGAATGAGCTGGATCGACGTCAAGCTGGCGGCCGAACGCGACAAGGCGCGGCTGACGCTGGAGCACACCGCTGTTATCGAGGATCATTGGAACCAGTTCGGTCCGGGCGCGGTGGGGATCGGCTGGGATCTCGCCGTCGCGGGACTTGAGCGCTATCTTGCGACGGGGGCGTCCGTCGACCATGAGACGGCCGAGGCGTGGATGGGCTCTCCGGAGGGCAAGGGGTTCATGGGTGAGAGCGGCGAGTTCTGGCGCGCGGCGCATGTCGCGAGCGGCGTCGATCCGGTCTCGGCCAAGGAACGGTCCGACCGGACCATCGCTTTCTTCCGCGGCGAGATCCCGCCCGATATGGCACACCCGGGTACAGGAAGCTGATGCACGTCTTCGAAGTCCTCGCCGATCCCGTACGCCGTCGCATCCTGGAACTGCTCGGTCCGGGCGAAATGGCGTCCGGCGAAGTGGTGGAGGCGATCGGCGCCGAATTCGGGATCACGCAGGCAGCGGTGTCGCAGCATCTCAAGGTGCTGCGCGAGAGCGGCTTTGCAACGGTGCGGGCGGATGCGCAAAGGCGACTCTATTCGGTGGATGTCGCGGGGCTTCAGGCGGTGGATGCGTGGATCGGCCGGTTCCGGCGTTTCTGGGAGCCGAAGCTCGACGCGCTGGCGACGGAGATCGCGCGCGGCAAACGCGAGCGGCGCAAGGCGCCGATGACCGGGCGTACCGGTAAGAGAGCTTAAGGTCAGTTCACGCACGCGACGTGCGGCAGGTCTGCCATTCCCGTCGAAGGGCTGCATCCCGCAGGCTGCCGTGGCATGCTCGCGACGATGTTCGAAGGCCTCACTGCATCCTGGATCGTGCGGCATGTCTGACGAGTTGAACTGGCTCTCCGCCCGCGAGATGGCGCGGCGCTTTGCGGAGCGAGACTTGTCGCCGGTCGATGTGCTGGAAGCCGCGCTGGCGCAACTGCATCGGGTCAATCCTGACCTCAACGCCATCTGTCTGCTGGATGAAGCGCAGGGCCGGCGCCTGGCCGCGGAGTCGGCGGAACGCTGGCGCAGCAGTACGCCGCTCGGACCGCTCGACGGCGTGCCGGTCGCCATCAAGGACACCTCGCACGTCGCGGGCTGGCCGACGCGCATCGGCTCTCGCGCGACGCCGACAGCACCGAGCACGGAGGATACACCCGGCATCGCCCGCCTGCGCGAGACCGGCGTGGTGTTTTTCTGCAAGACGACGACGCCCGAATTCGGCTGGAAGGGCATCGCCGATAGCCCGCTCACCGGCATCACGCGCAATCCCTGGGACACGTCGCGCACATCAGGCGGCTCCAGCGGCGGTTCGGCCGCGTTGGTGGCGGCAGGCGTCGTGCCGCTGGCCACCGGCGGCGATGGCGGCGGCTCGCTCCGGATTCCGGCGGCGTTCAGTGGCGTGTTCGGATTGAA
>DATCXE010000410.1:0-2883 GCA_036565985.1 Bradyrhizobium sp. | reverse complement strand
CATCGCGCTTGTCGTCTCCTACCTCGTTGCCCGGCAAGCGGTCCGCGGCGCATCGCTGCTCGGCATGCTGGCAACCGCGCCGATCGCCATTCCCGGCATCGTGCTCGGCGTCGGATTGTTCCTGAGCTACACCCGGCCGCCCTTCGTGCTCTACGGCACGCTGTGGATCCTACTGATCGCGTTTCTCACCATCAATCTGCCCTCGGCCTATCAGCAACTGCAGGCGGCATTTGCAACCATTCACCCCGAACTGGAAGACGCCAGCCGCATCCTAGGGGCGACCCGGCTGCAGTCGCTGCGCCAGATCACCGCGCCGCTATTGCGCACCGGCGTGATCGCGACCTGGTGCTTCATCTTCATCGGCGTGATGCGCGAACTATCCGCCGCGATCGTGCTGTTCACCTCGCAGACCAAGGTGCTGTCGGTGCTGATCTACGACCTCAATGAAAGCGGCGACCTCGCCGCGATCTCGGTGCTGGGCATCGCGATGCTGGTGATCACTTTCGCGGTGGTGCTCGCGGTGAACCGCATCCCGGTGTTCGGCGGCGGCGCCGCGGCGAGGCTGCGGAATAGTTAGCGGCGGCCTACCCGTCATTTGCGAGCGCAGCGAAGCAATCCACGTTTCAGCGCGGGGATGGATGGATTGCTTCGCGGAGCCTGTCATCCGGCGGCGCTTCGCGCCGACCGGGTGGCTCGCAATGACGGGGGAGAGACCGTATATAGGACGGAACCCCAAGCCCAACGAGGACTGAGTGACCGAGCCCTTAGCTAATAAGCCCACGCCGGCAGCACCCGTCGCCCCGCGCCGGCCGCACACCTTCACCACGCACGGCGTAACCGTCACCGACGACTACGCATGGCTGAAGGATGCCAAATGGCAGGAGGTGTTGCGCGATCCCGCAATCCTCGATCCGGACATAAGGAAATACCTCGAAGCCGAGAACGACTACACCGAGAGCCTGCTAGGCCATACCGCTGCCCTGCAGAAGAAGCTGGTGGCGGAGATGCGCGGGCGGATCAAGGAGGACGATTCCAGCGTGCCCTCGCCGGACGGTCCGTTCGCCTATTTGCGGAAATTCCGCGAGGGCGGGCAGCATGAAATGTTCGGCCGCACGCCGCGCGACGGCGGCGACGTGCAGATCGTTCTCGACGGTGACGCGCTGGCAGCAAGCCACGAGTATTTCAGGTTCGGCGGCGCGCGGCATTCGCCGGACCATAAACTGCAGGCGTGGACCGCCGACACCAAGGGCTCGGAATACTTCTCGATCCGGGTGCGCGACTGGGCGACCTCGGCCGATCTTGACGACCTCGTCGAGGAGACCGACGGCGGCGTAGTCTGGAGCAGGGATAGCCGCAGCTTCTTCTACGTCAAGCTCGACGACAACCATCGCCCGATGCAGGTCTGGCGTCACAAGCTCGGCACCAGGCAGGCCGACGACACGCTGGTTTACGAGGAACCGGACTCCGGCTGGTTCACCCATCTGCACGAGAGTTCTTCCGGCCGCTTCTGCGTGATCGCCGGCGGCGACCACGAAACGTCAGAGCAGCGGCTGATCGACCTCGACCATCCCGAGGCGCCGCCGCGGCTGGTGGCGGCGCGCGAGGAAGGCGTACAGTATTCGCTCGCCGACCGCGGCGACCAACTGTTCATCCTGACCAATGCCGATGGAGCGATCGACTTCAAGGTGATGACCGCTCCACTGGCCTCGCCCGCGCGCGCCAGCTGGCGCGACCTGATCCCGCATCGCGAAGGCATCTATGTGCTGGATGTCGAGCTCTATGCCGGCCACATGGTGCGGCTGGAGCGCGCCAATGCGCTGCCGGCGATCATCATCCGCGATCTCAAAACGGGCGAGGAGCACGCTATTGCCTTCGACGAAGCCGCCTACTCGCTCGACACCATGGGCAGCTACGAGTTCGAAACCACGAACTTGCGCTTCTCCTATTCGTCGATGACGACGCCGTCGGAAGTCTATGACTACGACATGGCGACGCGGGCGCGCGTATTGCGCAAACGCCAGGAGATTCCATCCGGCCACAATCCGGCCGACTACGTCACCACGCGCATCATGGCGACGTCGCATGACGGCGCGCTGGTGCCGGTCTCGATCCTTCATCGCAAGGACCTAGTGCGCGACGGCCGCGCGCCGCTGCTGCTGTACGGCTACGGCTCCTACGGCATGGCGATGCCGGCCTCGTTCGCGGCCAACAGGCTCTCGCTGGTCGATCGCGGCTTCGTCTATGCCATCGCGCATATCAGAGGCGGCGCCGACAAGGGCTGGGGCTGGTATCTCGACGGCAAGCGGGAGAAGAAGACAAACTCGTTCGATGATTTTGCGGCATCAGCGCGCGCGCTTATCGAGGCAAAATACACCGGCGCAAAACGCATCGTCGGCCATGGCGGCAGCGCCGGCGGCATGCTGATGGGCGCGGTGGCCAACAGATCCGGCGAATTGTTCGCGGGCATCGTAGCCGAGGTGCCCTTCGTCGACGTGCTGAACACGATGCTCGACGACACCCTGCCGCTGACGCCGCCGGAATGGCCGGAATGGGGTAATCCGATCGAGAGCGAAAAGGATTTTCGCACCATCCTTTCCTATTCGCCCTACGACAATCTCGCGGCGAAGGAATATCCGGCCATCCTGGCGATGGGCGGACTGACCGATCCGCGCGTCACCTATTGGGAACCGGCGAAGTGGATTGCCCGGCTGCGCGCGACCATGTCAGGCGGCGGACCGGTGTTGCTGCGCACCAACATGGGCGCGGGCCACGGCGGCGCGTCGGGACGGTTCAACCGGCTGGATGAGGTCGCGATCGCCTATGCGTTCGCGCTATGGGCGGTGGGGCTGGCGGAGAGGGGCGAGGTTTGAGCTTCCTCCCTCT
>DATCXE010000399.1:0-2527 GCA_036565985.1 Bradyrhizobium sp. | reverse complement strand
CGCGGACGGAGATTGCGGACGCGGAATCGCTGCTGGCGGATCCTGCCACCGATCCGGAGATGCGCAGCATGGCCGAAGCCGAGCTCGAAACGCTGCAGGCGCGTGTCAACGAGCTGTCGCAGAAGATCCGCGTGGCGCTGCTGCCCAAGGACGCCATGGACGACCGCAACGTGATGCTGGAAATCCGCGCCGGTACGGGCGGCGACGAGGCCTCGCTGTTCGCCGGCGACCTGTTCCGGATGTATGAGCGGTTCGCCGGCCTGCAGGGCTGGAAGGTCGAGGTGATCTCGGCCTCCGAAGGCACCATGGGCGGCTTCAAGGAAATCATCGCCGAAGTGCAGGGCCGCGGCGCGTTCGCCAAGCTGAAGTTCGAATCCGGCGTGCATCGCGTGCAGCGCGTCCCCGACACCGAGACGCAGGGACGCATTCACACCTCGGCCGCGACTGTCGCGGTGCTGCCCGAGGTCGAGGATGTCGACGTCGACATTAAGAACGACGATCTGCGGATCGAGACCATGCGCGCACAAGGCGCCGGCGGCCAGCACGTCAACAAGACCGAATCCGCGATCCGCATCACCCATATTCCGACCGGCATCGTTGTGATGATGCAGGACAGCCGCTCGCAGCACAAAAACCGCGCCTCGGCCATGAACATCCTGCGCTCGCGCATCTATGACGCCGAGCGCCAGCGCGTCGACGCGGCGCGCTCCGCCGACCGCAAGGAGAAGGTCGGCTCCGGCGACCGCTCCGAGCGCATCCGCACCTATAATTTCCCGCAAGGGCGTGTCACCGATCACCGCATCAATCTGACGCTGTACAAGCTGCCGCAGGTGATATCGGGCGAGGCGCTGGGCGAATTGATCGATGCGCTGACGACCGAGCACCAGGCTGCCCAACTCGCCGCACAGGGCGCGGCGGCGTAACGGCCGCACCCCGCGGGCTTCAACGCGCCGCGGATCGGAACGAGCGCAGGATCCTGCTCAAGACCGGGCTTGCAGCCCGCAGTTCGTCCAGGTGGATCCGCGAGAGCGTTCGCAGCTTTTGCCGGCCTTTGGTCGTCAGTTTGACGAGCACGCGTCTTGCATCCTCCGGATCAGCATCCCTGCCGATCAGCCCGAGCTTTGCCATCCGGTTCATCAGCTCGACGGCCGTGTGATGCCGGATCAACAGAAAACGCGCGACGTCGCCGATACTCGCGTGTTCCTGACCGGCAAAGCCCTTGATCGCCAGCAGCGCCTGATGCTGCTGCGGCGTCAAGCCTGCCCGCCGAGCCGCACCCTCGCTGAACGCCAGGAAGGTGCGCACCTGATAACGAAATTGCGCAAGCGCCTCGTAGTCGGAATCGCGCATCGCCACGCGGCTCGAGCGCCTCACCGACGCCGCCGGCATCCGGCGCCGGATCTTAAGCTTCGACTGGATCATTGCCGCGCCTTCCGTCTCGACCTTGCCGCCCGGCACCACGGGCGGACCGCATCAAGGCTAGCAAGGATGAGCGTCCGAGACCAACCGGTCGCCGCGGCGGATGCACAGCTATCCGCCGCTTCCGCCAGTGATCCAGCGGGCTATTCGAAGCCGGAAAGCAGAATCTTGACGAGGACGACCTGAAACTCGATCGGGATGCGCGCGCTCTTCCGTCGTATCGATCGTTGCAATGCGCCGACGATCTCGGCATTGGTCAGGGTTCCGGCCACGCAATTGGCGATCAAACCCGCCCACATCTCGGACAGCGATCTACCGGGCCGGACGGCCGGCTGGATCGTCACGCCGCAGCCTTGCGCCCATGCGACGATCTCGCGCGCCGTGTGCGGCCCGCAATTGCGCGCGACCGCCAGACGCTCGGCCGTCAATGCCAGAAGCAGCTCGCGCGATGGAGACCACGCTCCCTTCGGCGGCTGCTCGTCCGTCAGCTCGACCGCAAGTTCCTTGAGCACGTTCTGGGCGCGCGTGCTGAGCTTCTTCATCGGGCCGGGGACCGGCTTCGGCTGACCGGAGACGGCCGGCGACGCGCGCCGGCCGGCAGGCCGATTGCGCGCTTCGGGCGTGCGAAACGCATCGCCGGTCTGGAGCGCGGCACGTTGGCCGCCTCCGTCCGGCTCCGCGTCTTGCGGCGACGATCGTCGCATCCCGGCACCCGCCATTCTTGTTTGCCGCACCATCTCGCCTGCTGAATCCTCCGGGTCAAATAATCATAAAGACTAATATATATCGTAATCCGATATGTTTTTGCGAGACAATTTTCGTCGTTCGACCAAAGGTGCGATTGACAGAAGGTCTTCACAAGTAATGCTTGCGGCAAGAACCACACGGGGATGTGACGTGCTCGACGTGCCGGCCATCAATGTCGGATTGACGCCGGTCAGGTTTCGCCTTGTCGACAAGCAAGAACGCCATTCGGGAGGACATCAATCATGAAAGACAGTTTCATCCACCACGGCCTGGGCTTCGGCATCTCGCGCCGCCGCCTGCTTCAAAGCGGCGCGGGTATCATCGGCGGGTCGCTGCTGCCCGCCATGCCGGCGTTTGCCGA
>DATCXE010000363.1:0-5150 GCA_036565985.1 Bradyrhizobium sp. | reverse complement strand
ACGCCGGCAGCCGCGTGCCGCATTGCGTTCCGCGCCCTTTAGATGTTACGCGGTTGGCAGGAAACCGGCCGGGCGAGGGAGGACATCGTGGGATTGCTGGTGCTGATCCTGGGCCTGATCGTATTCCTCGGCGTCCATACGCTCACGACCCAGCGCGCGTTGCGCGCACAGGTCATCGCGGCGACCGGCGAGGCCGGCTACAAGATCGGCTATGCGCTGGCTTCACTCGTTGGTCTCGCGCTGATCATCTGGGGTTTTGGCGTCTACCGCGCGACAGGCTGGATCAACGTCTGGAACCCGCCGACGGCGCTCAAGCACATCACGGTAGCCTTGATGTTGCCCGCGGTCATCCTGGTGGTGGCCTCCTACATCCGCGGCCGGATCTACACCACGCTGAAGCATCCCATGCTGGCGGGCATCAAGCTTTGGGCGGCGACGCATCTGCTCGCCAACGGCGATCTCGGCTCGATCATTCTGTTCGGCTCGTTTCTCGCCTGGGCCGTGTTCGACCGCATCTCGCTAAAACATCGTACCGACGCTGGCGCACCGCCGATACCCGTCGGTGGTCCCGGCAACGACCTGATCGCGATCGCGGTCGGGATCGTCGCCTATCTGGCGCTGGCATTCGCGTTCCACCCGATTGTGATCGGCGTCCCCGTGGTTGGAGTCTAGCATGTCAGTTCAGTCGGCCATCAAGCGCAAGTCAGCGCCGGATATTCGCGCGCGCAAGAACGGCGAGCCGATCGTGATGCTCACCTCGTATCACGCCCACACCGCGGCGCTGGTGGATCGCTATTGCGATGTCATCCTGGTCGGCGACTCCCTCGGCAACGTCATGCACGGGCTCGAGACCACGGTGCCGGTGACGCTGGAGATGATGATCCTGCAGGGGCGCGCGGTGATGCGGGGATCGCAGCACGCGCTGGTCGTGGTCGACATGCCGTTCGGCTCCTATGAAGCCTCGAAGGAACAGGCCTTTCATTCCGCGGTGCGGATCCTGAAAGAGACCCATTGCGGTGCGGTGAAACTCGAGGGCGGCGTGCGGATGGCGGAGACCGTCGCGTTCCTTTCCGAACGCGGCGTGCCGGTCATGGGGCACATCGGGCTGACGCCGCAGTCGATCAACACGCTTGGGTCGTTTCGCGCGCAGGGCCGCGACGAGGGCAGCTGGGATCCGATCCTGAACGACGCCAAGGCGATCTCGGATGCCGGCGCGTTCTCGGTCGTGATCGAGGCGGTCGCCGAACCGCTGGCGCGGAAGATCACCGAGACCATCGCCATTCCCACCATCGGCATCGGCGCCAGTGCGGCCTGCGACGGCCAGGTGCTGGTGCTCGAGGACATGCTGGGATTGTCGCCGCGGACGCCGAAATTCGTTCGCCGCTATGGCAATCTCGGCCCCGCCATCGAGGCTGCGATCGAGGGCTACGCCACCGACGTGCGTTCGCGGGCGTTTCCCGGACCCGAACACGTCTACGAGATGAAGAAGAGCTGAGGAGAGGCAGGCCCCATGGACTGGTCGCGGCACGCCATTCCGCCGATGCGGCTTGAACCCCGGTTCGGAGATCGCGTGGTGCCGGCATTCTGCGAACGGCCCAAAAGCATCCCCGCGATGGTGGCCGATGCGGTCGCCACAAACCCGGACGGCGAGGCGCTGGTTTGCGGGGACAGGCGAATGACCTGGCGCGAAGTCGCGCGGCAATCGGCGCAGATCGCGGCCGGCCTTCAGAAGCTCGGCCTTGCGCCCGGCGACCGCGTCGCCATGCTGCTCGGCAACCGCATCGAGTTCGTGCTGACGATGCTGGGCGCAGCGCATGCGGGGCTGGTGACCGTGCTGCTTTCGACCCGTCAGCAGAAGCCGGAGATCGCCTATGTGCTGACCGATTGCCGCGCGCGGCTGTTGATCCACGAGGCCGCGCTTGCCGACCGCGTGCCGGACGCGCGCGACATTCCCGACGTGGATCATCGGATTGCTGTCGACGATGATGCCCGGCTCTCGCGCTTTTCGGAGCTCGCGGAAAACGCGCCGCTCGCAGCGCCAGTCGAGGTCGGCGAGGAAGACACCGCGATGATCCTCTATACTTCGGGCACCACGGGACGGCCGAAGGGCGCGATGCTGGCCCATTGCAACATCATTCATTCGACGATGGTGTTCACGTCGTGCCTGAGCCTGACTGCCGCAGACCGCTCCATCGCCGCGGTGCCGCTCGGGCATGTCACGGGCGTGGTCGCCAATGTCATGACGATGGTCCGCTGCGCCGGCGCGCTGATCATCATGGTGGAATTCAAGGCCGCGGAATATCTGAAGATGGCCGCGCGCGAGCGCGTCACCTACACCGTGATGGTGCCGGCGATGTACAATCTCTGCCTGCTGCAGCCGGATTTCGACAGCTACGATCTGTCGAGCTGGCGGATCGGCGGCTTCGGCGGGGCGCCGATGCCGATCGCCACCATCGAAAAGCTCGACGCCAAGATTCCCGGACTGAAGCTCGCGAATTGCTATGGCGCGACCGAGACCACGTCGCCCTCGACCATGATGCCCGGCGAACTGACCGCCAGCCACATCGACAGCGTCGGGCTGCCGTGTCCGGGCGCGCAGATCGTGGCCGTGGATGCCAACGGCCGTGAACTGCCGCGCGGCGAGATCGGCGAGATCTGGATTCATGGCGCCTCTGTCATCAAGGGCTATTGGAACAACCCGAAGGCCACCGCGGAAAGCTTCACGGCGGGCTTCTGGCATTCCGGCGACCTCGGCTCCGTCGATGCGCAGAATTTCGTCCGCGTGTTCGATCGGCAGAAGGACATGATCAACCGCGGCGGCCTCAAGATCTACTCGGCGGAAGTCGAGTCGGTCCTGGCCGGCCATCCCGACGTGATCGAGAGCGCGATCATTGCGAAGCCCTGCCCGGTACTCGGCGAACGCGTGCATGCCGTCGTGGTGACCCGCAACGCGATTGGGGGCGAGGTGCTGCGCGCGTGGTGCGCAGAGCGGCTGTCGGATTACAAGGTACCGGAAACCATGGACGTGCGGAGCGATCCGCTGCCGCGCAATGCCAACGGCAAGGTGATGAAACGGCAGCTGCGCGAGGCCTGGGCGGCGGCGCAGGCCTAGAATTGTTGAGCTGCTAAAGCTTGGGTGTGCTGCCGGTCGGCATCGACTGCTGGTCGCTCGCAATAGCCGCGCCGTCGATTGCGGCCGCGCTGATGACCCGTTTGACATCCAGCAGCGTGAATTGCGCGATGCTGACGCGATCCGCCGATGTGCCCGGGACGAGTTGCACGCTCAGCACGCCCTCGCAGTTGGCGCCCTTGGCCTCGGTCAGCATGGCGCTCAACTCCTTCGCCTTGGCCTGCGCGCGCTTGACGACGGCCACGCAACTGCCGCGGACGGTGTCGCCGTTGAGCTTGACGGCGGCTCTCGGGTCGAGCGGCTTGTTGATCGCTTCCAGCGCGGTCGCTTCCTTGTACTTGCCGCCCACGGATACGATCGAGCCCTTGCGATAGATGTAATACAGATGCTGATCGCCGACGATGGTGGGAACGCCATATTTGCCCATCACCTCCTTGATCATGTCCGCCTTCGAAGGCTGCTGGTCCTGCGCGAACGTCAGATTGCGGGCGACGAAATAGGCGCGGTTTGCGCTGGCTGGTGACGAGAAACTGGTCGAGAGCATTTCGCCGTTCTGCCTGGGACCGGCGGGAAGGCTGAAATTCATCGCCGAGACGTAGCTTGTGCCGCCATTGCCGAACTTCTGCTGCTGGATGTCGGTCTTGGTGTCGGTGCGGCCCTTGAACAGGGAATCAAAAACGGCGCGCGCCGATTCGGCGTTCGATTCCGCCGAGATGCCGAGGATGTCGGGGTGCACCTTCCCCGTGAACGCGGTCTCGGGTGTCCTTGGCTTGACGTCCTCGGCCAGCGAGGCAGCGGGCAGGGATGCCAGCCCCATGGCGAGCATTGAAACCAGGGCGCGGCGAAGCATGAATCACCTGAAAAGCGGAGAGCGAGGCCGGGAATGAAAGCGGGCGGATTACGCCAAATTTTGAACCGCAATGTCAACATTGCGGACCGTTTCCGACGCCAATCGTGCCCGCTGTTAACGCTTTGATCCACCTCACTTTGCCTTGCCACCGCCATATCGTTAAGGTACGCCCCGGCCATGCGGGGGTCGGGCGCGGAGCGCTGCTGCCCAAATCGCGGTTCCCCGGGGATGGGATTACCTTAAGTGTCTCAATTATTTGATGAAATCGACGAGGATGTCCGTCGCGATCAGCTCAAGAAGCTGTGGGAAAAGTATTCTGTTGTCATCATTGCCGGGGCGATTCTGATCATCGCCTCGGTCGGTGGCTGGCGTGGCTACCAGTATGTGGAAGCCAGGAAAGCGGCCGAAGCGGGGGCTGCGTTCGACAAGGCTGTGGAGCTTGCGGACGCCAACAAGCACACCGAGGCTGAGGCGGCCTTCGCCGAACTGGTGGCGAAAGCGCCGTTCGGATATCGCACGCTGTCGCGGTTGCGCCTGGCGGCGGAGATAGCCAACCGCGATCCGCAGGCCGCGGCCAAGATGTTCGACGAAATCGCTGCCGACCGCAGCGTGGGGGCGGCCGATCAGGATCTGGCGCGAATTCGCGCCGCGCAACTGCTGCTGGAAAGCATCAGCTACCCCAACATGAAGGAGCGTCTCGAGGCCTCCGCTGCATCGGGAGCGACCTTTCGCCATACCGCGCGCGAGTTGCTGGCGCTGTCCGCATGGCGCGCCAACGATATGTCCGCGGCACGGCAATGGCTGGATATGATCGCCAATGACGGCCAGACGCCGCCGAGCATGCGCTCGCGCGCCGAAGCGCTGCAGGCCCTGCTTCCGCCGGTCGCCAAGAGCTGACGGAAAACGAGTGAGTGGGAAAACAACCATGCGCCGCCCGCAACGTCTGATCGCAGCCGCCGTTCTCGTCGCACTTTCCGGCGTGCTGGCGGGCTGCGGCGGTGGTGGCATCGGCAATTTCGATCCCTCCGATCTGCTCGACTTCCTCGATACCAAGAAGAAGCTGCCGGGCGAGCGCAAGCCGGTATTCCCCGATGGCGTGCCGGGCCTCGACCAGGGCGTGCCCAAGGATCTCTACAAGGGCGCCCGCCAGCAGCAGCTTGACGAACAGAA
>DATCXE010000308.1:0-2081 GCA_036565985.1 Bradyrhizobium sp. | reverse complement strand
CCGGCATGGTCCGCGCCAGATGCGAAGGAAAATCCCTTGAACGCGAAACTCGATGCAGCCCCGGTCGTCTCGGTTGGCCCGGTCAAATTCGGCAATACCTTGCCGATTTCGATCATTGCCGGGCCATGCCAGCTCGAGAGCCGCGCGCATGCGCTCGAAGTGGCCGGCGCGCTGAAGGAGATCGCCGATCGACTCAAGATCGGCCTCGTCTACAAGACCTCGTTCGACAAGGCCAACCGCACGTCGGGCTCGGCCGCCCGCGGTGTCGGACTGGCGCAGGCGTTGCCGATTTTTGCCGAGATACGCTCCTCCCTCGGATTGCCTGTTCTCACCGACGTTCACGAGGCCGCGCAGTGTGCTGAGGCCGCGCAGGCAGTCGACGTGTTGCAGATCCCGGCCTTCCTGTGCCGGCAGACCGATCTTCTGCTCGCAGCCGCCGCGACCGGCAAGGCGGTGAACGTGAAGAAGGGCCAGTTCCTGGCGCCGTGGGAAATGACGAACGTCGTCAGCAAGATCACCGGCGGCGGCAACCCGAACGTGCTGGTCACCGAGCGCGGCGCGTCGTTCGGTTACAATACATTGGTCTCCGACATGCGCGCGTTGCCGATCATGGCACAGACGACGGGCGCGCCTGTCATTTTCGACGCCACCCATTCGGTGCAGCAACCGGGCGGGAAGGGCACCTCGTCTGGCGGCCAGCGCGAATTCGTCCCGGTGCTGGCGCGTGCCGCGGTCGCGGTCGGCGTTGCCGGCGTGTTCATCGAGACCCATCCCGATCCCGATCGCGCCCCGTCGGACGGACCCAACATGGTGCCGCTGCGCGAGTTCGAAGCACTGATAAAGACCCTGATGGAGTTCGACGCGCTGGCCAAGCGCGGCGCGCGCCCATGATGCCGGTATCGCCGTGACCGCATCCAGCCGCATGCCGCCGGCGCTCAATATCATTGCGCTCGCGACGTTTTCGGCAGCCCTGTCCGCCCGCGCGCTCGATCCGGTTCTGCCGCACGTAGCCGAGGATTTTTCGGTCAGCATCGCGACCGCCGCCAGCTTCGCCGCCGTCTTCGCCTTCACCTTTGCCATCATCCAGCCGGTGCTTGGCGCCGTCGCCGACCTGTTCGGCAAGGCCCGCCTGATGGTCGTCTGCCTGGCGCTGCTGGGCCTCGCCAACATTCTCGGCGCGGTGGCAACGTCGTTTCCGCTGCTGTTTGCGTCCCGCATCCTCGCCGGCATCGGGTCGGGTGGCGTGTTTCCGATCGCGCTCGGGCTGACCAGCGATCTCGTCGGCTCCGAGAAGCGGCAGATCGCGATGGGACGCACGCTGGCGGGCGCCATGACGGGGAACCTGCTCGGCGCTTCGGTGTCCGGCCTGATCGGAGACTTTCTTGGCTGGCGCGGCGTGCTGGCCGTGCTGGGCCTGATTGTCATGCTGGCCTCGATCGTGGTGGCCGTCGGATTTCGCGGCGCGGCGCTGAAGCGTCCGCCGCGGACCAGCCTGTCAGCCCTCAAGCAGGGCTATCGCACGATCTTCTCCAACCCGAACGCGCGCATCTGCTACTCGGCCGTGTTTCTCGAAGGCTGTTGTGTGCTCGGACTGTTCCCCTTCATCGCCGCCTTCCTTTTCGAGCTCGGTGAAACTTCACTGTCGATTGCGGGCATCGTCATCGCGGGCTTCGCCGTCGGCGGGTTGTTCTACACCATGACGGTGTCGCGCTTCCTGCCCAGAATTGGCGTCAACGGCATGATGGTCGCGGGCGCCACGATGGTCGGCCTGCAGCTCGCCGCCGTTGCGATGGGTCCGCATTGGAAGCTGCAAACGCTCAGCCTGATCTTCATGGGCTGGGGCTTCTACATGATCCACGGCAGCCTGCAGGTCTTCGCCAGCGAATTGTCGGCGGAGGCGCGCGCGACCGCGCTATCGCTGCACGCGTTCTTCTTCTTCATGGGCCAGACCATCGGTCCGATCGCCTATGGGTTCGGGATCCAGCACGCCGGCAAGGTACCGACCTTGCTGACGGCTGCGGCCATCATGATCGCGCTGGGCTTGGTCTGCGCGCGGCTGTTGCGCCAGACGCGGCCGGCGG
>DATCXE010000289.1:0-7894 GCA_036565985.1 Bradyrhizobium sp. | reverse complement strand
GGTCCGGAAACGGCCCGTACGGTGGAATGTTTCTCTTCGGTAACGGCCCAAATCGCTCGGGACCTGATGTTTCGGACACTATGGCCTGTCTGCCACAGCGCTGCCAAGCGCCGCAGTGGCCGGAACGCCACATGAAGTGATTTATTAGCCATATTCGAGGCGCGCCACGGCTCGGCCATTTTGTTGACGGATCAAAGGGATGGTAGTGAGAATGTAGACGGCTGGTGGTTGGCGGCCCGACCAAGGGGAACCCTCAAACAGGGTTGGTCGGAAGCCGCTCTTCAGGGGTATTAGGGGCGGGATCGTACGGTAACGATGGGGTCGATCGACAGGTATATTTTCCGCACGACGCTCGCGTCGTTTGCGCTGGTCCTGGTCAGCCTCACCGGCGTGATCTGGATTACGCAGGCGTTGCGCGGTATCGACCTGATGACCAGCCAGGGCCAGACCATCATCACCTTTCTCGGCATCACCAGCCTCGTGATTCCGGCGCTGGTGCTGATTATCGCGCCGATCGCGCTGATGATCGCGATCTCGCACACGCTGAACAAGCTCGCCACCGATTCCGAAATCATCGTGATGAACGCCGCCGGCTTCTCGCCATTCCGGCTGTTCCGTCCATTCTTCTTCGCCACCTGCGTCGTGGCCGCGGGCGTTGCCTTTATCGGTGCCTATCTCGCTCCCGACGGCATGCGACGGATCAAGCAATGGGACGCGGAGATCACCGCCGACGTCCTGACCAACATTCTTCAGCCGGGACGATTCGCCCAGCTCGACACCAACCTGACGATTCGCATCCGCGAACGCCTGCCGGGCGGCGTGCTCGCCGGCATCTTCGTCGACGACCGCCGCGATCCGAAGGAGCGCGTCACCATCATCGCCGACCACGGCACGGTGCTGAAGAACGAGAACGGCTCCTACCTGGTGCTCGAGGACGGCAATCTGGAGCGCTTCGAGGCGGGAAAGCGCGATCCGGCGCTGGTGGCGTTCGGCCGATATGCCTTCGACATGTCGAAGTTCTCCAATCGCGGCCGCGACGTCGCGCTCGGAATTCGCGAACGCTATCTCTGGGAGCTGGTTTCGCCCACGGAGGACGACCCGGTATTCAAGCAATTGTCCGGGCAGTTCTTCGCCGAATTGCATGACCGGTTCATGTCGCCGCTCTATCCCTTTGCCTTTGCGGTCCTGACATTCGCCTTTCTCGGCACGCCGCGCACCACGCGGCAGAGCCGCAATTTTTCGATCGGCGGATCGATCCTGGCAGTGTTCGGCCTGCGCATGGCGGGATTCGCCTGCTCGGTGATGACCGTGAAGACGCCGGCCATGGCTCTCGTCCAGTACGCGATGCTGTTCAGCGCCATCGGCGTCGGGCTGTGGATGATCGTCGGCGGCATCGTGGTGGAACCGCCGGCCGCGCTGATGGAAGCCATCAACAGATCCAATGCCCGCCTTGCGCGGCTGTTCGGGCGGCCCGCCACAGCATGAGCATGATGACCAACACGCTCGGGAGATACTTTGCCGGCCGCTTCCTGATCTCGGCCGTGGGCGTGTTTGCGAGCATCTTCGTGCTGCTGGTGCTGGTCGACTACATCGAGATGGTCCGCAAGACGTCGGGGCTGGCGTCGGTGTCGGCGATCACGGTGGCGCAGACGTCGCTGTACCGTGTGCCGCAGCTGCTCGAAAAGCTGATGCCGTTCTGCGTCCTGATCGGCGCGATGACCTGCTACCTCGCACTGTCCCGGCGGCTCGAACTGGTGGTCGCACGCGCCGCCGGCGTCTCCGCCTGGCAGTTCATCTCCCCGGCGCTGGGGAGCGCGATCATCCTCGGTGCGCTGGCGACCACCGCCTACAATCCGATGTCGGCGAACCTGCGCGAACTCTCCAAGCGGATGGAGGCCGAACTGTTCGGCTCGGCGCCCGGCGGCGGCATCCAGGACGCGTCCGGCTTCTGGCTCAACCAGGTCAACAGCGACGGCCAGTCGATCATCAATGCCGCCCGCAGCGAGCAGCAGGGTGCGCGGCTGACCGGGCTGACCGTGTTCCGGTTCGACACCGACCTCCAGTTCAAGGAGCGAATCGAAGCGCGTGAAGCCGCCCTCGAGGAAGGCCGCTGGGCGTTCAAATCGGTACGCAGATACTCCCTGGACAAGCCCCCGATCGACCAGGAGAGCTACTACCTGGCCACCACCCTCACCCCGGCCCAGGTCCGCAACAGCTTCTCCACCCCCGAAACCGTGTCCTTTTGGCAACTGCCCGGCTATATCCGTTCGTCCGAGAGCTCCGGCTTTGCGACCGCCGGATATCGTTTGCAGTACCATAAGCTCATCGCACAGCCGTTTTTGCTGGCTGCAATGGTCATGTTGGCGGCTTCCGTCAGCCTTCGGTTCTTCCGGATGGGTGGCGTGCAAAAGATGGTTTTGAGTGGCGTGGGCGCGGGGTTTCTGCTCTACGTTCTGTCGAAAGTTACTGAGGATTTGAGCAAGGCTGAGTTGATGCATCCCATCGCTGCGGCGTGGTTGCCCGTCTGTGTGGGTGGCCTCACCGGATTTTTGGCCTTGCTGTACCAGGAGGACGGGTAGTGGCCGTTGTCGCCGCCCGCCAGTTGAGGTCGCCTGCGTTCAGGCGGCGCACCACCGTGCGCCGCTATCGGAAGCGTTTGGCCGCCTTCGGGGCACCCGTGATCGCCCTGCTCGCCGGCCTCGTTTTCGCCGGGACGATCGAGCTTGCCTTCACGGTTCCCGCCTCGGCGCAGAGCTACACCTACAACCCGCGGCCGCCCAAGCCGCCGCCGCGTCCCGCCAACAATGACGGCAAGATGCTCGTGCAAGCGGTGGAGGTAGACTACGACTACAACAATCAGCGCGTGTCGGCCGTCGGCAACGTGCAGATGTTCTACAACGGCACCAGCGTGGAGGCCGACAAGGTCGTCTACGACCAGAAGACCAAGCGCTTGCATGCGGAAGGCAACATCCGCCTGACCGACGCGGAAGGCAAAGTCACCTACGCCAACATCATGGATCTGAGCGACGACTACCGCGACGGTTTCGTCGATTCGCTGCGCGTCGATACCGCGGATGCCACGCGGATGGCGGCGACGCGCGCCGATCGCTCGGCCGGCAATTACACCGTGTTCGAGAACGGCGTGTATACCGCCTGCGCGCCCTGCAAGGACGATCCGAAGAAGCCGCCGCTGTGGCAGGTCAAGGGTGCGCGCATCATCCACGACCAGACCGAGAAGATGCTGTACTTCGAGAACGCGCAGCTCGAGTTCTTCGGCGTGCCGATGGCGTATCTGCCGTATTTCTCGACGCCCGATCCGACCGTCAAGCGCAAGACCGGCTTCCTGATGCCGGGCTTCACGCAGGCATCGACCTTTGGCTACGCCGTGGAAACCCCGTTCTACTGGGCCATCGCACCGGACTACGACGCGACCTTCAGCCCGCGCTTCACGAGCCGGCAAGGCGTGCTGTTCCAGGGCGAATTCCGTCAGCGCCTGATCAACGGATCGTATCAGATCCGCGCCTACGGCATCGACCAGCTGGATCCGGGCGCCTTCGCCGGACAGCCAGGCGATCGCCAGTTCCGCGGCGGCGTCGACACCAAGGGCCAGTTCGCGATCAACGACAAATGGGTCTGGGGCTGGGACGGCGTCCTGCTGACCGACTATTACTTCTTCTCGGACTACCGGCTCGCCCAATACAAGGATCCGCTGGGCTCATTCCTGAGCCTGCCGACCGAGGCGATCTCGCAGCTCTATCTGACCGGCGTCGGCAATCGCAGCTTCTTCGATGCGCGCACGATCTATTACCTGAGCTATTCCGGTTTCCAGGACAAGGTTCCGGTCATTCACCCGGTCGTCGATTATTCCAACGTGATCAACTATCCGATCTTCGGCGGCGAAGTCAGCTACAAGACGAACTTCACCAGCCTGTCGCGCGAAACCGCGGCGTTCGATCCGATCACGACGCTGGCGAACACCACCGGCCTGTGCACGACGGTATCGGCCGATCCGCTTGCGCGGCTGCCGTCGCAGTGCCTGTTGCGCGGCTTCCCCGGCACCTACACGCGCCTGACGGCCGAGGCGCAATGGCGCAAGTCGTTCACCGATCCGATGGGCCAGATCTGGACGCCGTTCGCGATCCTGCGCGCTGACGCCATCAACTCCTCGGTTTCGAACCAGCCCGGCGTTTCGAATTTCCTGCCCGTCGGCGACACCCAGGCGCTGCGGGCGATGCCTGCGGTCGGCCTCGAATATCGCTACCCCTTCATCAACATCCAGCCGTGGGGCACCACGACCATCGAGCCGATCGCGCAGGTCATCATTCGTCCCAACGAGACCTACGCCGGAAAGCTTCCCAACGAGGACGCGCAAAGCCTGGTGTTCGACGCCAGCAACCTGTTCGCCGTCGACAAGTTCTCCGGCTACGATCGCGTCGAGGGCGGCGGACGCGCCAATGTCGGCGTGCAGGCGACCACGCAGTTCGACCGTGGCGGCAGCGTCAACGTGCTGTTCGGGCAATCCTACCAGCTCTACGGCCTGAACTCGTATGCTGTGCAGGACCCGACCAACACCGGCCTCGATTCGGGCCTGCAGAACACGCGGTCCGACTATGTCGCCCGGGTGAACTATTCGCCGAACCGGACTTATACGTTCAGCGTGCGCTCGCGCATGGACGAGGAGACGCTGAACATCAATCGCTTCGAGGCCGAGGGACGCGCGGCATTCGACCGCTGGTCGGTGAGCATGGTGTACGGCAACTATGCCGCCCAGCCGCAACTCGGATACCTGACCCGGCGGGAAGGCCTGCTCGGCAGCGCATCGGTCAAGGTGGCGTCGAACTGGGTGGTGTCGGGTGCGGCGCGTTGGGATCTTGAAGCCAACAAGCTGAACCAGTACATCGTTGGCGCCGGCTATGTGGACGACTGTTTCGTACTCGCCGCCAACTACGTCACGTCGTACACCTATTCGGCCGGGGTGACGCCGCCGGTTCTCAGTCACGGCTTCATGCTGCAGATCGGCCTGCGGACCATCGCGAATTCGTCGACGTCGTCCACCGGCGCCGGCCTTCAGTAGCAAGAGGCCGGACCCTGCCGAAGGTCACCCACAGCATTGCGGTACGAATTGGTTGATACGGCCCACATGACCATGACGCCCATCAAGCTTCCCTGTCATCCCGGCGTCAGTCTGATCGCCGGCGCCAGTCTGATCCCCAGAGTCAGGCTCCTCATCGCCGGCTGCGGCGCCATGGCGTTTGCGCTGCTGGTCGGCGTCGTTTCTCCGCTGCAGGCGCAGTCGGTGGCCTGCATGGTCAATGGCGAACCCATCACCAACCTGGACATCGAGCAACGCACCAAGCTCAATTTCCTGACCACGCGCAAGCAGATGCCGCGGCAGGAAGTGATCGAGGAACTGACCGACGAAAAGGTGAAGATCAGGGAGGCCAAGAAATACGGCGTCGATCCCACCGGGAGCGATATCGATCAAGCCTTTGCGGGAATGGGCCAACGAATGCGGCTCTCGGTCGACCAGTTGACCAAGTCGCTGGAGAGCCAGGGTGTCCGGCCGGAGACGCTGAAGGCCCGCCTGAGGGCGGACATGGTCTGGGGCAGCCTGGTGCGCGGCCGGTACAAGGAGAGCCTTCAGGTCGGCGAGAAGGACGTCGCCGCCGCCGCAAAGGAAAGCGGCGACACCGGCCAGGCGGAAGCGTTCGAATACAAGATGCAGCCGATCGTCCTGATCGTGCCGCGCGGCTCGGCGTCCACTTCGATCGACTCGCGGCGCAAGGAGGCCGAATCCTTGCGCGAACGCGTGCAATCCTGCGAGCAGGCCAACTCCTACTTCAAGTCGATGCCGAATGCCGCGATCCGCGCGCCGGTCGTCAAGACTTCGGCCGACATCCCGGGCCCGCTTCGCGAATTGCTGGACAAGACGCCGATCGGTCATCTGACCCCGCCCGAGATCACCAAGCAGGGCGTGGAGATGGTTGCTCTCTGCGAGAGAAAGCCGACCAAGATCGATACGCCGAAGAAGCGGGAAATCCGGGAAAAGATGTACACCCAGAAATACGAGGCGAAATCGAAAGCCTACCTGGCCGACATCCGAAGAGCCGCCATGATCGAATGTCGCTGATCGATGGCAAAGCCCCTCGCGCTGACCTCCGGCGAGCCTGCGGGCATAGGTCCCGACATCGCCATCGCGGCGTGGGTGCGGCGCACGGAGCTTGATCTCCCGCCGTTCTATTTGCTCGGCGATCGCGCCTTCTTCGCTGAGCGCGCGAAAATCCTGGGGTTGAAGGTCGAACTCGCCGACGCCGCACCGGAAGATGCCAGCACGGCATTTGCCAAAGCCTTGCCGGTGGTGGCGACCGGCGAAATCGCGACCGCGCGTCCCGCACGGCCCGACGAATCCAGCGCCAGCGCCGCCCTCGCCTCGATCCGCCACGCGGTCGACCACGTCAGGGCCGGCAGGGCCGGCGCCGTGGTCACCAACCCGATCGCCAAGAGCGTGCTCTACCGCGCCGGCTTCCGTCATCCCGGCCACACCGAGTTTCTTGCCGAGCTTGCGGCCAATGGCGGACGGCCGCCCCAGCCGGTGATGATGCTGTGGTCGCCTGAACTTGCCGTCGTTCCCGTGACCATCCATCTTTCGCTGCGCGAGGCGCTCGCCGAACTCTCGACCGACCTGATCGTGTCTACCGCCCGGATTGCCGTTGCCGATCTGGCGGCACGTTTCGGTCTTGCCCGTCCACGGCTTGCGGTATCGGGCCTCAACCCGCATGCCGGCGAAGACGGCTCGCTCGGCAGCGAGGACATCGAGATCGTGGCACCGGCGGTCGAAGCGCTGCGCGCGCAAGGTATCGATGCCCGCGGGCCATTGCCGGCCGACACCATGTTCCACGCCACGGCGCGCAAGACCTATGATTGCGCCATCTGCATGTATCACGACCAGGCGCTGATCCCGATCAAGACGATCGCGTTCGAGGACGCCGTCAACGTCACGCTGGGATTGCCGTTCATCCGCACCTCTCCGGATCACGGCACGGCCTTCGACATTGCCGGCACCGGCAGGGCTAACCCGTCGAGCCTCGTCGCCGCGTTGCGGCTCGCCGCACGCATGGCGACGACAGAACATTTATGACTGCGATCGACGACCTGCCGCCCTTGCGCGACGTCATTCGCGAACACTCCCTGTCGGCGCGCAAATCCCTCGGTCAGAATTTCCTGCTCGACCTCAATCTCACCGCGCGCATCGCGCGCGCCGCGGGTCCGCTGGAAGGCTCAACCGTGATCGAGGTTGGCCCCGGTCCCGGCGGGCTGACGCGCGCGCTGCTGGCGTTGGGCGCAAGCCGCGTCATCGCCGTCGAACGCGACGAGCGCGCGCTGGCGCCGCTCGACTATATCGCCAGGCGTTATCCCGGCCGGCTGGAGATCGTCCATGCCGACGCGCAGCGCTTCGATCCGCGTCCGCTGCTCGGCGGCGAACGGGCGAAGATCGTCGCCAACCTGCCCTACAACATCGCCACGCAATTATTGGTGGACTGGCTCTCGATCGAGCCGTGGCCGCCCTGGTACGACATGATGGTGCTGATGTTTCAGCGCGAAGTGGCCGAACGGATTGTCGCGAGCGAGAATGACGAGGCCTATGGCAGGCTCGCGGTGCTTGCCAACTGGCGCGCCGAGACCAAGATCCTGTTCGACATTTCCCCGGCCGCGTTCGTGCCGCAGCCGAAGGTCACCTCCTCGGTGGTGCGGCTGGTGCCGCGCGATACCCCTGAGCCGTGCGACCGCCGCGCCCTCGAACAGGTGGCCGCCGCAGCCTTCGGCCAGCGCCGGAAAATGCTGCGGCAGAGCCTCAAATCGCTGTCGGTCGATCCGGCCCGGCTGGCCGGGGCGG
>DATCXE010000245.1:0-7274 GCA_036565985.1 Bradyrhizobium sp. | reverse complement strand
TGGCGCGGCAGGCCGCCCGCGCGCTCGGGCTGCGCGTCGCGGCGATCGACATGTTCGTCGATATCGGCGGCGATCCGGACGCCATCGAAGTCATCGAGGTCAATTCCAATCCGGCGATCCGCCTGCTGGAAGATTCCAATCGCGCCGACCTGATCCTGAAGATCTGGCAGCACACTTTTTCCGCCATGGGATTGCTCTAGTGTTTCAGCTTCCGAAATTCGGCGACGGCGCCTGCCTTGCGCGCATGGCCGAGCTCCTGAACGCGCTCGGCATCGACCGTGCGCGGCTGCAGCGAATCTCGATCGTGGTCACCGGCTCCAACGGCAAAGGCAGCACGGCGGCCATGTGCGCCGGCATCGGCCGCGCCTATGGGCTGCGCACCGGCCTGTTTACATCTCCGCACCTGTTTCGCTTCAACGAGCGGGTTCAGGTCGATGGTGTCGAGATCCGCGACGACGTGTTCGCCCGCCTCAAGCTTCCGGTCGAAGCCGCCATTGCCGGCGTCTCGAAGCGTCTCGGCGAAAAATTCGGCGCCTTCGAAGCGCTGTTCGCGCTGGCCTGCCTGCACTTTCAGGAAAGCGAATGCGATTTTGCGGTGTTCGAGGCCGGCATCGGCGGCCGCTACGATCCGGTCCGTTTGATCGGCGCGCGCGAGACCTGCGTCACCTCGCTCGACTACGAGCATGTCGAACTGCTCGGAAACTCGCTTGCCTTGATCGCGTCCGACAAGAGCGACGCCTGTGCCGCCGGCGGCACCATCGTCTATGGCGAAAACTGCCGGAGCCTGCGGTCGCATCTTGCCGAATACAATCGCTACCGCGGCTGCACGCCGCTGTTCGTCCGCGACGATATCCGCATCGACAGCGAGGCCACGGCGGCGTCAGGCCAGCATTTCGATTTCCGGTTCGGATGTCATGATTTCCGCGGCGTTGAGGCGAGCCTGCCCGGCGCATTCCAGTCGAACAATTCAGCGATTGCCGCAACCCTGTTTCTGCTGTGGCTGCAACGCGAGCGGCCGCACGAGGCTCCCGACCGGATCGAAGCCGCTGTTCGCACCGGCCTGCGCGAGGTGCGATGGCCCGGCCGGCTGGAAGTCATCCAGCACGATCCGCTCACCGTCATCGACGTCGGCCACACCCCTGACGGCATCCGCCAATCGCTCGCAAGCCTCACGGCGATCCATGGCGCCGACGACTGGATCCTCGTCACCGGCGCGTCACGCGACAAGAAGGCCGGCGAGATCGTAAGCCTGCTGGCGCCGGCTTTCGACACGGTCATCGCCACGACGGCCCATCACAAGGGCGCGGACGCGAATGACATCGCGGCGGCCGTGCGAGTCGCCAATCCCAGGGCCGATGTTCAGGTAGTCGCGACGATTGAAGAAGCGGTGCGGCGCTCCCAGGAGCGAGCGGCGGCGCAAAAGCTAAGGATATATGTGGCGGGCGGATTGTTCCTGGCGATCGAATATGCGGCGGTCGTGAAGGGTGGCCGCGCCGAGGATCTGGATTTTTTCTGAACGAAGCGCACAATCCGTGCAGGGGAACGTCCGATCCGCCGTCCGCGTTTCGGAAACGCCGAACACAACACCGCCTGAGGGAGAGAACATCATGAGCGACATTGTCAATCGTCAGATCCTGCTGGTCGAGAAGCCCACCGGTAAACTGGGACCCGAGCATTTCAAGATGACCAAAGGCATCGTGCCGGAGCCGAAGGACGGTGAGGTGCTGGTGCGGACACGCTACATCTCGCTGGATGCCGCCAACCGCGCATGGATGCACGGCGCCACCTATCGCGCTGCGGTCGAAGCCAACACCGTGATGGCCGGCGGCAGCATCGCGGAAGTCGTGTCCTCGAAGGCTCCGGGATTTTCACCTGGAGACATCGTGTTCGGCGATACCGGCTGGCAGGATTACGCCGCGGTACCGGCGAAGCACCTGAACAAGATGCCGAAGATGGAGCCGATGACGCATTTGCTGAGCGTGTACGGCATCGCCGGCCTCACCGCCTATTTCGGCCTGCTGCATGTCGGCAAGCCCAAAGAAGGCGAGACGGTGGTCGTGTCGGCCGCGGCCGGCTCGGTCGGATCGATCGTCGGGCAAATTGCGAAGATCAAGGGTTGCAAGGTCATCGGCATCGCCGGCGGCAAGGACAAGTGCCACTGGCTGACGTCCGAACTCGGCTTCGACGCCGCGGTCGATTACAAGGACGGCGCGACCTACAAGGCGCTCCGCGCGGCGGCGCCCAAGGGCATCGACGTCTATTTCGACAATGTCGGCGGCGACATTCTCGAAGCGTGCATCGCATTGATGAACAATCGCGGCCGCATCGCCTGCTGCGGCGCGATTTCGCAGTATGACGGCGTGCCGTCGGCCCACGGCCCGCGCGGCGTGCCCGGCCTGATCGTGGTGAAGCGCCTGATCATGCAGGGCTTCATCGTGATGGATTACATGGACCAGAGCGCCGCCGCGCTGGCCGACCTGCAGCCCTGGGTCGCCTCGGGCAGGCTGAAGGTGCAGGAGGACGTGATCGACGGAATCGAGAACACGCCGAAGGCGCTGATCGGGCTGCTCGCCGGGGAGAACCGCGGCAAGCGCATGGTGAGGGTGTAGGCCGCCTCTTCAACCTCGCCCCGCTTGCGGGGAGAGGTCGGATTGCCTCGGCGATGCGAAGCATCGTCCGGTGCAATCCGGGTGAGGGGGTACAGGTCTATCGATAGAGCTCAACTCGCGGAGAGAGCTCCTCACCCCAACCCTCTCCCCGCGAAGAGCGGGGCGAGGGAGAACAGTCTAATGCGCGGCCGGCGCCTGCGGCACCGTCTGCACCCCGGCCTTCTTCGCCTTCCGCTCCTTGAGCCAGTTCTCGAAGCGCTGGATCACGACGAAGAACGTCGGCACGAACAGCACCGCGAGGCAGGTCGAAGCCAGCATGCCGGAGAACACCGTGATGCCGATCGACTTCCGTGCATTGGCGCCGGCGCCGGTTGCGAGCACCAGCGGAACGACGCCGAGGATGAAGGCGAACGACGTCATCAGGATCGGCCGGAACCGCGCCCGCGCCGCCTCGACCGCGGATTCCAGCAGCGGCTTGCGGTCGCGCACATGCAGTTCGAGCGCCACCTCGACGATCAGGATGGCATTCTTGGCCGACAGCGCGATCAGCAGGATGATGCCGATCTGCGTATAGAGGTTGTTCTCGATCCGCAGTCCCGTCAGCACGATCATCGGGCCGAGCAGGGACAGCGGCACCGCCAAGATGACCGAGATCGGCGCTAACCAGCTTTCATATTGTCCGGCCAGCACGAGATAGACGAGCAGCAGCGCGAGGCCGAACGCCCAGTAGATCTGGCCGCCGACGACTTTCTCCTGGTACGACATCGCCGTCCACTCGAAGCCGGCGCCCGGCGGCAGGGTCTTGTCGGCGATCTCTTCCATCAGCTTCATCGACTGGCCGGAACTGTAGCCGGTGGCCGGCAGGCCGATGACGGTTGCGGAAGGATAGAGATTGTAAAGACTGATCAGCGACGGGCCGACCGCCGGCGTGATCTTCGCCACCGTGCCGAGCGGGATCATGTCGCCGTTGCTGTTGCGCACCATCATGTTCTCGATGTCACGCGACGTCAGGCGGAACTGCGCGTCCGCCTGCGCATAGACCTGGAAGGTACGGCCGAACTTGTTGAACTGGTTGACGAAGGTCGAACCCATGTAGGACGAGAGCGTCGAGAAGATCTGGTCGGTCGTGACATGCAGGGTCTGGGTCTTGATCCGGTCCACCTCGATGTCGAACTGCGGCACCATCGAGCGGAACGGCGAACTGACCCGCTGCAGCGCGCTCTGCGACGACGCATTGGCGACGATCGCGCTGGTGATTGCCTGCAGCTTGCTGAAATCGGAATTTCCGTCGCGGAGCTGGACCTGCATCGCAAAGCCGGCGGCGTTACCGATGCCCTGGATCGGCGGCGGCGGGACCACCAGGATCCGCGCCTCCTCGATGACGGAGAGCTTCTCGTTCAACCCGACGAACAGCGACCGCAAATCCTCGCCCGCGCCGCGCGCGCTCCACTCCTTCAGGATCAGATAGGCAACGCCCGCATTGGCGAGGCTGGAAGAATTGTCCAGCGCGGAGATGCCGGCAATGGTGATCACCTGGTCGACCCCCGGCGTCTTGCCGGTGATTTCGCTGACCCGGGTAAGCACTTTCTGGGTCCGGTCGAGCGCAGCCCCATCGGGCAATTGCACGGCGACCAGCAGATAGCCCTGATCCTCGATCGGGATGAACCCGGTCGGCACCCGCGACAGGCCGTAGCCGGCGATGCCGATCAGGATCAGCGCGCAGATGACGGAAACATTGCTGTGCGCGACCAGACGGGCGATCAGCCGGCTATACCAGGCCTCGACGCGGTTATAGACCGCATTGAAGCCGCGATAGAAGAAGTTGCGCTGCTCCGGGGGCACCGGCCGGCGCAGCCACAGCGCGCACTGCGTCGGCTTCAGCGTCGCCGCGTTGACGGCGCTGAGCAGCGCCGTTGCGGCGATGACCAGCGCGAACTGCGCATACATCTGCCCGGTCAATCCCGGCAGAAACGCCGAGGGCAGGAACACCGAGATCAGCACCAACGTGATGCCGACAATCGGCGCAAACAGCGCGTCCATCGCGCTGATCGCGGCGTCATGGCCGGACATGCCCTTCTCGATATTGTGCGCAGCGCCTTCCACCACGACGATGGCGTCATCGACCACGATGCCGATCGCGAGCACGATCGCAAACAGGGTCGATATATTGACGGTGAAGCCGAGCGCCGCCATCGCCGCAAAGGCGCCGATGATCGTCACCGGCACCGTGGTCGCGGGCACCAGCATCGCGCGCCAGTCCTGCAGGAAGATCAGGATCACGACGAGAACGAGCAGACCCGCCTCGATCAGCGTCTTGTAGACCTCGTTGATCGATTCCGAGACGAATTTGGTGGTGTCGAACGGCGTGTCGTAGGTCACGTCCTGCGGAAACGCCTTCGCCAGCTCCTGCATCTTCTTCTCGACGGCCTGCTGGACCTCGAGCGCGTTGGCGCCGGGCGACTGGAACACGCCGATGCCGGTGGCCGGCTTGTTGTTGAGCGAGAACACCTGGCTGTAGGTCTGGGCGCCGAGTTCGACCCAGCCGACATCGCGCACGCGCGTGACGTCGCCGCTGGTGCCGGTCTTGACGATCACATTCTCGAACTCACTGGGCTCGGCGAGCCGTCCGCTGACGTTGAGCGTATACTGGAACGCCTGCCCCGCGGGCGTCGGCGGCGCCCCGACCTGGCCCGCGGTGACCTGCTGGCTCTGCTGCTGGATCGCGGAAATAACATCCTGCGGCATCAGGCTGCGCGCATACAGCTTGTTCGGATCGAGCCAGACCCGCATCGAGTACTGGCCGGCGCCGAACACAGTGACGTTGCCGACACCTGGCAGGCGCGACAACTCGTCGCGAATGTTGATGGTGGCGTAGTTGCTCAGGAACAGGCTGTCATAGGTTGCTTTCGGCGAGGTCAGCGTCACGAACAGCAGGATCGACGTCGATCTTTTCTGCACCGTGACGCCCTGGCTCTGCACCGATTGCGGCAGTTGCGAGAGCGCGCTTGACACGCGATTTTGCACCAGCACCTGCGCGAAGTTCAGGTCGGTACCGATCTTGAACGTGACCGTCAGCGTATAGGTGCCGTCGGCGCCGCTGTAGGACTGCATGTAGAGCATGTCCTCGACGCCGTTGACCTGCTGCTCGATCGGCAGCGCCACGGTATCGATCACGGTTTTCGCGCTGGCGCCGGGATAACGTGTGGTGACCTGCACCGTCGGCGGTACGACATCGGGATATTGCGCGACAGCGAGCCGGAACAGGCAGACGCCGCCGATCAGGACCATCAGGATCGCGATGACGTTGGAAAGGACGGGCCGCTCGATGAAGAACTTCGAAATCATGGCCGGCTCCTACTTGGCCGAAGCCAACGGTGCTTCGATCTTCTTCAGTTGCGGATCGACCTTCTGGCCGGGAATGGCGCGCAACAGTCCGGCGGTGACGACGCGATCGTCGGGCTTGAGGCCCTCCTCGATCACGCGCAGGCCGCCGTCCTGCAGCGGGCCTACCCTGACTTTGCGCTGCTCGACGACATTCTCGGCGTTCACGACCAGCAGATAGCGTCCGGCCTGGTCGGCGCCGAGCGCCACGTCAGGCACGAACAGCGCATTCTGCTCCCGGTCGATCGGCACGCGAACACGCACGAAGAATCCCGGCAGCAGGGCGCGGTCGGAATTGGGCAACACGCCGCGCACCGGAAGCGTGCCGGTCGACTGGTTGAGCGTCACGGCGGCATAGTCGAGCCTGCCCTTGTGCGGAAAGCCGGTCTCGTTTTGCGTTCCGACCTCGATCGGCAACTGCCTGAGATCGTCGGCCGTCATCCCGCGCCGGCGGGCCTCCGCGCGGATCCGCAGCACGTCCTGTTCGTTGACGTTGAAATTCACCCAGATCGGGTCGAGCGCCACGATGGTGGCAAGCTGCGTCGGTGACGACGCACCGACGAGTTCGCCGACGGAGACGAGATGCGCGCTGACGACGCCGTCGAACGGCGCGGCCACATGGGTGTACCCGTAATTCACCGCCGCGATCTTGGTGTTGACTTGCGCCTGCAGCAGGTTCGCTTGCGCGTTGTCCCGCGTCGAGGTGGAATTATCCAGCGTGGCTTGGGAAACGGCCTGCCGCTGTACCAGATCCTGCTGGCGCTTGAAATCCGCCTCGGCCTGCCGCAGCGTCGCCTGCGCACCGGTCTCCGCCGCCTGCGCCTGTTCGAGCTTCAGCTTGTAGGTTTCGGGCTCGATCGTGAACAGAGGTGCGCCCTCCTTCACGAAGGCGCCGTCCTTGTATTCGATCGACTGCAGAAAGCCCTGCACGCGCGCGACGAGATCGACATTCTTGACCGGCGCGGTGTTGCCGGTCGCTTCCAGATAACGCGTGAACGATCCCTGCGCAGGCAACGCGACCTCGACTTTCGGCGGTGGTGGCGGAACAAAAGTATTTTGTTCGCAAGCACTTAAGACACCGAACGCGGCGATGGCAAAAGCCGCGCGGCAGACCATAACACCTTTTTGTCCGGCGGCGCTGGTTGGTCTCGATCGTGCAGGCGAACGCGAAGCCTTCATTTTTTCTTGCCCCAATACGTTTTTTGTTCTGCAAAAGGCCTTGATTGAAAAACCGGCTTTCCGCCATCCCATAAAAAGTAGCAACAATCCGCTTGCAGTGGAACC
>DATCXE010000243.1:0-8138 GCA_036565985.1 Bradyrhizobium sp. | reverse complement strand
GCCCGGCGCATGCTCGCGCACGCCCGGAGCGCCGTCGCACGTGCCGCCATTGGCGATGCCGGCCGCGTGCCAGGCGTCGGCCTGCTCGGGAGAATCAGCCGAAAAGCCGATGGTGCCGCCATTGGCGTGTGTCGCGGGCTGGCCGTTGATCGGCTTCGACACCGAGAACACGCCGGTCTTGGTGAAGTAGAAAATGCGGTGGCCGTCGACCTTGGCTGGCCGGACATCCAGCGTTCCCAGCAACGCGTCGTAGAACGCCTTGGCCTTTTCGAGGTCGTTGGTGCCGATCATCACATGCGAAAACATCTCTCTGATACCTCCCGGTTTTCAAGGACGGACAGCCGCAGTGCGCTTGCGCTCGAACCCGAGGCTGCTCGTTGCCGGGCACTGTAGACGGCGCCGTTGGCGTTGCACAAGCAGGCGATCGTCGACCGCCGGGAGGTCGGGGAACTGGCCGGGAGCCTTTAGATTGCGCGAGATTACGCGCCGTTAATCCGGCCCGCGCGGCCGTTGCTTCCGCCCAGCGCGGCGCCAGGACGCACCGCGGCCTCTTGAAGCGCTGCCGGGGCAGTTCCTACTTCTGGAATACCAGCCGCGGCGTTTCTGCCGGGGCGGCAAGGAGACGACAATGAGCTATCTGAAGACTGCCATTCTGTTGGCCGGTCTTACCGGCCTCTTCATGGGCGTCGGCTATCTGATCGGCGGCGCCAGCGGCGCCATGATCGCGCTCCTGATCGCCGCCGCGACCAATTTGTTCGCCTACTGGAATTCGGATCGCGCTGTACTGTCGATGTACGGCGCCCATGAGGTCGACCAGCGAACGGCGCCTGACCTCCACAATCTCGTGGCCGAGCTTGCCGGCCGCGCCGGCCTGCCGATGCCGCGCGTGTTCATCATGGACGAGGCGCAGCCCAACGCGTTCGCCACCGGCCGCAATCCGCAGAACGCGGCGGTTGCCGTCACCACGGGCCTGATGCACTCGCTCAGCCGCGAGGAGCTTGCCGGCGTGATCGCGCACGAACTCGCGCACATCAAGAACCACGATACGCTGCTGATGACCGTCACCGCGACCATCGCCGGCGCGATCTCGATGGTGGCGCAGTTCGGCATGTTCTTTGGCGGCAACCGTAACAGCAACAACGGACTCGGCGTCATCGGCTCGATCGCCATGATGGTCCTGGCGCCGCTCGGCGCCATGCTGGTGCAGATGGCGATCAGCCGGACGCGCGAATACGCCGCTGACGATCTCGGCGCGCGCATCTGCGGTCAGCCGATGTGGCTGGCATCGGCCCTGGCCAAGATCGCCAACGCCGCCCATCAGGTGCCGAACCCGGAAGCGGAGCGCAATCCGGCAACCGCGCACATGTTCATCATCAACCCGCTCTCGGGCCACGGTGTCGACAACCTGTTCACGACGCACCCCGCGACCGAGAACCGCATCGCGGCCCTGCAGCAGCTCGCGGCGCAAATGGGCGCACAGGGCGGAACGCTTTCCGTCAACTCGCGCGGCAACTACCCGCGCCGCAGCCCGTGGGGCCGGACGACGACCTCGCGCGGACCGTGGGGATGAGTTAGGAGAGGGTGATCTGCACGACCCTCCGTCTCCGTCATTCCGGGGCGTGCGAAGCACGAACCCGGAATCCATTTCACCACGGAGCTTGGCGCCAGATTGATTCCGGGTTCTCGCTTCGCGAGCCCCGGAATGACAGTGCAAACTGCGCGTTAAACCTCAGAACGCCGTGTACCCGCCATCGATCACAAAGCAATCGGCCGTGTGGTATGACGACGCCTTGCTCATGATGTAGACCGCGATGCCGCCGAAATCGGTGGGCTCGCCGAAACGACGTACCGGGATGCGCGGCATCACGTTGGCGACGAATTTCTCGTTGCCCATGATGCCGGCGGTCATGTCGCTCTTGATCCAGCCGGGCAGGATCGCATTCGCAGTAACGCCATAGCGCGCCAGTTCGACGGCGAGCGCGCGGCACAATGCGTTGAGCGCCGCCTTGGTGCCGGCGTAGTGTTCGTTGCGGGCGGTGCCGAACAGCGACGCCAGGCTCGAGGTCGCGACCAGCCGGCCGAACTTGTCGCCGGCTTCGGCGCGTTCCGTCATGTGGCGCGCGGCGGCCTGAAACACATGGAAGACGCCATCCAGATTGGTGGCGAACATGCGCCGCCATTCCTCCTCGGTGCGGTCGATGAAGGCGCGCCGTCCGCCGCCGCCGATGCCGGCATTGGCGAAACAGCCGTCGACCCGGCCGAACTTGTCGAGGGTCGCCTTCATCGCCGCCTTGACGGAGGCGGGATCGGAGACGTCGCAGATCACGGTATCGACCTTGGCGGGCCCGGCGGCCATGGTCGCTGCCGCGCTCTTGTTCTTCTCGGCGTTGCGGCCCCAGATCGAGACGTTGCAGCCCTGGGCGTTCAGCGCCTGCGCGATGCCGAGGCCGATGCCGCCATTGCCGCCGGTGATGACCGCCGTGCGGCCGGAGAGGTCAAAGATGCTCATTGGAGTTTCCTTTGGGGTGTTCCCATTTGGTCTGGCGCGCGTTAAGCCGTGCGTCGAGAGATCGTCAGATGTTCAGGGCCAACCATGGACAAGGCGATCTGGAAAATCAAATATGGATCGAGACAACAGGTCCGGTCTGCCGCGCGGCGGAATAGCGCGTAAACACAAGTCATGAGGAAACCATGCAATTCAAACACGTCACGCTCGAATTCGACGGCGCGGTCGCCGTTCTCAGGCTCGATCATCAGGAGGTCATGAACGCGGTCTCGATGGATATGCTGGGCGGGCTCTCCGAAGCGCTCGATGCCATCGAGGAGAAGCGGGATGAGGTGCGCTGCCTGGTGCTGACCGGCGCCGGACGCGCGTTCTGCACCGGCGCCAACCTGCAGGGCCGCAACAACCAGAAGCCCGGTAAGAGCAACGCCGGGCAATCGCTGGAAATCGGTTTTCATCCGTTCCTGCGGCGGCTTCGCCGGCTGCACTGCCCGATCGTGACCGCGGTGAATGGTCCCGCCGCCGGCGCCGGGATGAGTTTTGCATTGATGGGCGACATGATCCTGTGCGCGCGCTCGTCCTACTTCCTGCAGGCGTTCCGCCGCATCGGCCTGGTGCCGGATTGCGGCTCGACCTGGCTGCTACCGCGCATGATCGGCAAGGCGCGCTCGGTCGAACTGTCCCTGATGGGCGAACGGCTGCCGGCGGAGAAGGCGCTGGAATGGGGCCTCGTCAACCGCGTCCACGACGACGGCGTGCTGATGGAAGAGGCGATGAAGCTGGCGCACGATCTCGCCAACGGGCCGACCATTGCGCTGTCGCTGATCCGAAAACTCTATTGGGACAGCCCGGAGAATTCGTTCGAAGACCAGCTCAATCTCGAATACGAGTCACAGCGCATTGCGGGTGCGGCGGAAGACTTCAAGGAGGGCGTCACGGCGTTCCTCGAGAAGCGCCCCGCCAAGTTCAAGGGCAAATGATCGAGGCGCAACTCGGACGCTGCGTCGCCTCCTGGTATCCGGGAGCGACCGGCGTCACTGGCGCCGCGAGACTTTCCGGCGGCGCCAGCCAGGAGACCTGGAAGTTCGACATCGTGCACCCCGACGGCGATGTCGGCGCCATCCTGCGCCGCTCGCCGCCGGGCTATGCCGCGTCGCCTTCGCCCTCGCGCGGTGTCGATCTCGATGGCGAAGCCGTGCTGATGCAGCTTGCGCACGATGCAGGCCTGCCGTCGCCGCGCGTGATGCACGTGTTGACGCCTGCGGACGAACTCGGCCGAGGCTTCATCATGGTGCGGGTGGAGGGCGAGACGATTGCGCGCAAGATCCTGCGCGACGACGAATTCGCCAAGGCAAGGCCGCTGCTGGCGCGACAGATCGGCAGGATCGCCGCCGGCATTCATGGCCTCCCACACGCCAGGCTGCCGGATTTGCGCACCAATACGACAACAGCGGAGATCGCCGACCTCACGCGCGATTACCAAAAGTCCAACTGGCCGCGTCCGGTGTTCGAACTCGCGCTGCGCTGGCTCGCCGACCACGATCCCGGCCCGTCGCGCGAGGTCACGCTGGTGCATGGCGATTTTCGCCACGGCAATCTCATCATCGGCCCCGACGGCGTGCGCGCGGTGCTGGATTGGGAACTCGCGCATTTCGGCGATCCGATGGAGGACCTTGGCTGGATCTGCGTCAACTCCTGGCGCTTTGGCGAGATCGACAAGCCGGTCGGCGGTTTTGGCACACGCGAGGACTTGTTCGCGGGTTACGAGGAAGCAGGCGGCAAGGCCGACCCCGATCGCGTGATGTTCTGGGAAGTGATGGGCACGCTGCGCTGGGGCGTCATGTGCGGCCGCATGATGCAGCGATTCCGCAACGCTCCCGATCACCCGATGGAGCAGGCGATGATCGGGCGGCGCTCGTCGGAGACGGAAATCGATCTGCTGCGGCTACTTGCTCCGCGAGGAAAGTAAAATGCAGGACGAACCGACACCCTCCGAACTGATCAAGGCGGTTGCGGATTTCCTCCGCAACGAGATCACTCCCGTCATCAAGGGCCACAATGCCTTCAAGCTCCGCGTCGGCATCAACGCGCTCGATCTCGTCACGCGGCAATTGACGCTGGAGCAGGGGAGCGATGCGGCCGAGACCGCGCGGCTGAAGCAGCTATTAGGTTCGGATGGCCCGCTGATCGAATTGAATCGCGCGCTGTCGGAGAAGATTGCAAAGGGCGAGGTCGACCTGCAGACGCCGGGACTTAAAGAGCATCTCTGGCAGACCACGATGGACAAGCTCGCCGTCGATCAGCCGAACTACGGCTCGTACAAAAGGGAATTGGGGACGAAGTAGAGGGGTGACCAGCTTTCCACCGTCATTGCGAGGAGCGTAGCGACGAAGCAATCCATCTCGCCGCAAGCGGATAGATGGATTGCTTCGCTGCGCTCGCAATGACGGGGGAGAGAGCGGCGAAAGCCTTACTTCCCCAGCCACTTCGGCGGACGCTTCTCCGAAAACGCCTTCGGGCCCTCGATGTAATCCTGCGAAGCCGCCATCGCCTTGACAGCGGGATATTCGCGCTGCTCGGCGATCGCCTGTTCCAGCGAGACTTCGAGGCCGCGCTGGATCGCCTGCTTGGAGGCGCGGATCGACATCGGCGAATTCTTGCAGATCGTCTCCGCCCAGCGCTCGGCGGCGGCGAGTGCTTCGCCGGCCGGAACCACCTCGTTCACAAAACCGAGTTCGAGGCCTTCCTTGGCCGAGACATGGCGGGCGGTGAGGATCATGCCCATGGCGCGTTTCAGGCCAATTTGTCGCGGCAGCCGGTGCACGCCGCCGGCGAGCGCGGCGAGGCCGACGCGGGGCTCGGGCAGCGCGAAGGTGGCATTCTCCGACGCGATGATGAGGTCGCAGGCCAGCGCGATTTCGAAGCCGCCGCCCATCGCGACGCCGTTGACGGCGGCGATGATCGGCTTGTCGCAGTCGAACCGCGAGGTGAGGCCGGCGAAACCGCCCTTGTCCCAGCCGCGTTTTCCCCCGGCCGCCTGCCATTTCAGGTCGTTGCCGGCGCAGAACGCCTTGTCGCCGGCGCCGGTGACGATCGCCACCCATTGCTCGGGGTCCGCGGAGAAATCGTCGAACACCTTGTTGAGTTCGAAATGCGCGTCGATATGCAGCGCATTGTACACTTCGGGCCGCGACAGCGTGATGATCGTGACCGGGCCCTTGCGCGTCACCTTGGAGAATTTCAGATCCATGTTTGCTCCCGTTCGGATTTTCTGTGGCAAAGAATATCTGGCCGCGATAGTAGCGCCGGCCCGGCGTCCGATGCCATCCAATTACGCAAGGCCACCGCGCGTGCCAAGCGTTATTCCCTCGCTTGACTTGGCTCCGGTCTTCCAACCTTAATCGATCCGAGCATGAGCGCCGCGTAGCGCCTAAACGCAAATCAAAACAGACGACAATTCCGGGAGACACCGCCTTGGATTTCAACCTGCCTGCCGACCTCACGGCCTATCTCGAAGAACTCGACCGCTTCATCGCGCGCGAGATCAAGCCGCTCGAAGAAGCCGACGACAACATCCGCTTTTTCGATCATCGCCGCGAATGGGCGCGCACCGATTTCGAGAACGGCGGCCTGCCGCGGCATGAATGGGAAGCGCTGCTGCGCAAGGCCAAGAACCTTGCGGATGCCGCAGGCCATCTGCGCTTCGCGATCCCGAAGCGTTATGGCGGCAAGGACGGTTCCAATCTCTGGATGGCGGTGATCCGCGAGCACTTTGCTTCCAAGGGCCTCGGCCTGCACAACGACCTGCAGAACGAGCATTCGATCGTCGGCAATCTGCCTATCGTCACCATGCTCGACCGCTACGGCACCGAGGATCAGAAGGCGATGATCGACGGTTCGATCAGGGGGAAGTACCGCATCACGTTTGGGCTGACGGAGCCCAACCATGGCTCCGATGCGACGCACATGGAGACGAGAGCAGTTCAGGCGGCGCGCGACAACGTCAAGGGCTGGATCATCAACGGCGAGAAGATGTGGACGACGGGCATGCACGTCGCCACTCATTGCGCGCTGTTTGCCCGCACGTCGGGCAATGACGGCGACGCGCGCGGCATCACCTGCTTCCTGGTGCCGGCCAAGAGCCTCGGCGTGAAGGTCGAGGAATACATGTGGACCTTCAACATGCCGACGGATCACCCGCGCGTCAGCTTTACGGACGTGTTCGTGCCCGAGGACGCGCTGTTCGGCGAGGTCGGCCGCGGCCTGTCGCTGGCACAATGTTTCGTGCACGAGAACCGGATCCGGCAGGCGGCGAGTTCGTTGGGGGCAGCGGTCTATTGCATCAACGAGAGCGTCAAATACGCGCGCGAGCGAAAGCCGTTCGGCAAGGCGCTGGCCGAGAACCAGGCGATCCAGTGGCCGCTGGTGGAACTGGCGACGCAGGCCGAGATGCTCCGCCTGTTGATCCGCAAGACCGCGTGGGAGATGGATCAACTCACCCAAGCGCAGGTCGAGCACACGCTCTCCGACCGGGTGTCGATGTGCAACTACTGGGCAAACCGCCTGTGCTGCGAAGCCGCCGACCGCGCCATGCAGGTCCATGGCGGCATGGGCTACTCACGCCACAAGCCGTTCGAGCACATCTACCGCCACCACCGCCGCTACCGCATCACCGAGGGCAGCGAGGAAATCCAGAAGCGCAAGGTCGCGGGATTCCTGTTCGGGTACATGGGGGCGGGGAAGCATTGAGGGACGCGCGGCGTCCGTCACGCGCACACTCGTCGTACCCCGCGAAGGCGGGGTACCCAGTACGCCGCGGCTCCGTCAAATCTCCGCGGCCTCTGGAATACTGGGTCACCCGCCTTCGCGGGTGACGACAATCAATTCACCTGGCGATCTTTCCCCGCCCAATACGGGTCGCGCAGATTCCGCCGCAAAATCTTGCCCGACGGGTTGCGCGGCAGCGCTTCCAGGAAGTCGACTGATTTCGGCGTCTTGAAGCCGGCGATGCGTTCGCGGGTGAAGTTGATGATGTCGGTGGCGGTGGCCTGCTTGCCGGGCTTCATCACCACGATCGCCTTGACGGCTTCGCCCCATTTTTCGTCGGGGATGCCGATCACGGCGGCTTCGGCGACATCAGGATGATCGCAGAGCGCGCTCTCGACTTCGGCGGGGTAGATGTTCTCGCCACCGGAGATGATCATGTCCTTGATGCGGTCGTGGATATAGAGGTAGCCGTCCTCGTCCATGTAGCCGGCATCGCCGGTGCGCAGCCAGCCATCGGCGCCGAGTGTCTTGGCAGTCGCCTCCGGCAGGTTCCAGTAGCCGGCCATGTTGGAGCCGGAACGGGTGGCGATCTCGCCGACCTGTCGCGGCGGCAGCCGGTTGCCGTCAGGGTCGAGGATCGCGAGTTCAATCCCGGGCAGCGCCTTGCCGGCGGAGCGCATGCGCTCCAGCCCCTCGATGTGGTCTTCGGGCGGCAACGCCACGATGGTGCCCGTCGTCTCGGTCATGCCGTACATCTGCACGAAGCCGCACTTGAACACCTCGATGCACTCCTTCAGGAGCGCAGCGGGAATCGGCGAGGCGCCGTAGAGCATGTATTTCAGCCGGGAAAAATCGACCTGCCGCGCCC
>DATCXE010000214.1:0-4041 GCA_036565985.1 Bradyrhizobium sp. | reverse complement strand
CCTGGAAAAGAAATCGCCGGAAGAGGCGATGGCCGAGATCATGTCCAAGGTCGGCTTCGGTTCGTCCGATTACGGCAATTCCTTCGATGATTTCGAGCACGGCTGGATGAGCGCGATCACGCCGCAAACGACAGTGATCGTCCTCGGCGACGCCCGCAGCAACAACCTCGATCCGCGCGCGGACATCCTGCGCCGCATCGGCGAACGATCGAAGCGGCTGGTGTGGCTCAACCCTGAAGGGCGCATGGCCTGGGGCTGGGGCGATTCGGAGATGCCGCGCTATTCGACCTTCTGCACCGTCGTCCGCCAATGCGCGACCGCAAAGCAGCTCGAACGCGCCGTGTCTGACATCGTGGCGAGCTATCAGTAGTGTCAGCGCCCGCGACCCGCCAGCGCGACGGCGCGCCCGATGCGCTATCGGTACTGAACTCGGTATTCGGCCTGCCGGCCTTTCGCGGCGCGCAGGAAGAGATCGTCCGGCACGTCACCGACGGCGGCAATTGCCTGGTGCTGATGCCGACCGGTGGCGGCAAGTCGATGTGCTATCAATTGCCGTCCTTGCTGCGCGAAGGCTGCGGCATCGTGGTGTCGCCCTTGATCGCGCTGATGCGCGACCAGGTCGCCGGGCTGCTCGAGGCCGGCGTCAACGCGGCGGTGCTGAACTCGACGCTGTCGTTTGACGAAGCTTCCGAAGTCGAACGGCGGCTGTTGGCCGGCGATCTCGACCTGCTCTACGTCGCGCCCGAACGCCTGCTGACGCCGCGCTGCCTTGCCTTGCTCGGACAGGCCAATATCGCGCTGTTTGCGATCGACGAAGCACATTGCGTGTCGCAATGGGGGCATGACTTCCGCCCGGAATATATCGGCCTGTCCGCGATTGCCGAGCGCTTTCCCGACGTGCCGCGCATTGCGCTGACCGCAACAGCCGACGAAATGACGCGCAAGGAAATCGTCGCCCGGCTCGGACTTGCCGGGGCGCCGAATTTCGTTGCGAGTTTCGATCGCCCCAACATTCGCTACGAGATCGTCGAGAAACAGAACGCGCCGGCCCAGCTCAAGGCCTTCATCAGCGAACGTCACGCCGGCGACGCCGGCATCGTCTATTGCCTGTCGCGCGCCAAGGTCGAGGACACCGCCGCCGCGCTGACCAAAGCGGGCATACCCGCCCTGCCCTATCACGCCGGCCTCGATGCCGGCGTGCGCGCCCGAAACCAGGACCGCTTCATCAACGAGGACGGCGTCGTGATCGTCGCCACCATCGCCTTCGGCATGGGCATCGACAAGCCCGACGTGCGCTTCGTGGCGCATCTCGATCTGCCCAAGAGCATCGAGGCCTATTATCAGGAAACCGGCCGCGCAGGGCGCGATGGAAAGGCCTCCAGCGCCTGGATGGCCTATGGCCTGTCCGACATCGTGCAGCAGCGCCGCATGATCGACGAGTCCACCGGGTCTGACGCGTTCAAGCGCGTGTCGATCGGCAAGCTCGATGCGCTGGTGGCGCTGGCGGAAACCGCGGGCTGCCGGCGGGGCCGCCTGCTCGGCTATTTCGGCGAGGCCGTCAGCGGCAATAATTGCGGCAATTGCGACAACTGCCTGTCGCCGCCGCAACTTCGCGACGGCAAGGTCGCCGCGCAGAAACTCCTGTCCTGCGCCTATCGCACCGGACAAAGGTTCGGCGCCATGCACCTGATCGATGTGCTGATCGGCCGGCTGACAGAGAAGGTCACCCAATTCGGCCATGACAAGCTGTCCGTGTTCGGCATCGGCCGCGAGTTCAACGAAAAGCAATGGCGCGCCGTAATCCGCCAGTTGGTCGCCATGGGCCATCTACGCGCCGACAGCGAGGCTTTCAACGCATTGAAGCTGACCGAGAGCGCGCGTGGCGTCCTGAAGGGCGAGACCGAAATCATGCTGCGCGAGGCGGCGCCGGGCACGCGCATCCGGGCCAGCCGCGACAAATCAAGGCGCGGCGATCTGGCGCCGCGCGCCGAGACGAAGCCCGGCGATGCGCCCCTGCAGGCAGCACTTCGGGCATGGCGCTCCGAGATTGCGCGCCAGCGCAACGTGCCGGCCTATGTCGTGCTGCACGATTCCTCCATCGACGGCATCGCCGCCGCGCGGCCGGCGACCCTCAACGCACTACGCAACATTCCCGGCATCGGTGACAAGAAGCTCGAACATTATGGCGACGAACTGATCGCGCTGGTGAGGGCGGCGGACGCGTGAGGGGGGCTTGTCTCCCTCTCCCCGTTCTTCACGGGGTCAAGACGAGCAAAGCTCGCTCTTAGAGGGTCGGGGTGAGGGGCTCTCTCCACCAGCGTGATCTATCGATAGACCTGTACCCCCTCACCCGGATCACATCTGCGATGCGATCTAACCTCTCCCCGCAAGCGGGGAGAGGTTAGGAGCGTCCGTCTGCGACTCGAACCAGCAGTCCCTCGCTACCGCGTCACCCATTCCGGAACGTATAGCCATATCCGTTGATCGCGGGCGCACCGCCGAGATGGGCGTAGAGAACTTTCGATCCCGCGGGGAAATAGCCCTTGTTCACGAGGTCGATCATGCCCTGCATGGATTTTCCCTCGTAGACGGGATCGGTGATCATGCCTTCGAGACGCGCGCACAGCCGAATGGCTTCCTTGGTCTCCTCCGAGGGAACGCCATAGGCCGGATAGGCGTAGTCTTCGATCAGAACGACGTCGTCTTCCACGATCTCCTGGCCCAGTTCGACGAGACCGGCGGTGTTGCGGGCGATGTCGAGCACCTGGGCCCTGGTCTGGGCCGGCGTGAAGGACGCGTCGATGCCGATCACCTTGCGCGCACGGCCGTCCCTGGCAAAGCCGACCAGCATGCCGGCATGGGTGGAGCCTGTGACGGTGCAGACAATGATGTAGTCGAAGGCGAAGCCGAGTTCCTTCTCCTGCCCCCTCACCTCTTCGGCGAAGCCGACATAGCCGAGTCCGCCATATTTATGCACGGAGGCGCCGGCCGGGATCGCATAGGGCTTGCCGCCCTTGGCCTTCACATCCGCAATCGCATCTTCCCAGCTCTGGCGAATGCCGATGTCGAAGCCTTCGTCCACCATCTGGACATCGGCGCCCATGACACGGCTGAGCAGGATATTGCCGACGCGGTCATAGACGGCGTCCTCGTGCGGAACCCAGCTTTCCTGCACCAGTCGGCACTTCATCCCGATCTTGGCCGCCACGGCGGCAACCATCCGGGTGTGGTTGGACTGCACGCCGCCGATCGAGACCAGCGTATCCGCGTTGGAGGCGATCGCATCCGGAACGATGTATTCGAGCTTGCGCAGCTTGTTGCCGCCGAAAGCAAGGCCCGAGTTGCAGTCCTCGCGCTTGGCGTAGAGTTCGACCTTGCCGCCGAGATGCCGCGTCAGCCGCTCCATTTTCTCGATATGGGTGGGCCCGAATGTGAGCGGGTAGCGTTCGAATTTCTCCAGCATGGTCATCCCCGTTGATGGTCCCGGTCTCGGGGAAACGACCTAGCACCGGCGGCTGGAAAGGTGCTCTCCAAATCAGCTCAGGTATTTCAGAGATATTCTGTAAATGTCGCTCTATGCTGCGATTTCATCCGCCATTCGGCTAATTTGAGAAAGATTCTTTCATGGCCAGCCGGCTCGACCGTATCGACCTCAAGATGTTGCGTTTGCTGCAGAATAGCGGCCGGCTGACCAATGCGGAGCTGGCCGAAATGGTCGGCGTCAGCGCCGCTACCTGTCATCGCCGGACCCAACGCCTGTTCGACGAGGGCTATGTCAGCCAGGTCCGGGCGATGGTGGCGCCGCGGAAGGTCGGCAAGGGGGCGCTGGTGATGGTCGGCGTGGTGCTCGACCGGTCCACGCCGGAAAGCTTCGCAGCCTTCGAGCGGGCGATCGCGCAGCTCAAATTCGTGCTCGATTGCCATCTGGTGGCCGGCGATTTCGACTATTTCCTCAAGATCCGCGTCGGCGACATGGAGGACTTCAATCGCATCCACGGCGAACAACTCATCGCGCTTCCAGGCGTCCGCCAGACCCGGACG
>DATCXE010000201.1:0-10149 GCA_036565985.1 Bradyrhizobium sp. | reverse complement strand
TGGGGCGGCTATCCCGCGAGCACTTTCATGGGCTACCAGCTCCTGGTGCTGGCGCTCGCCTTCAACGGGTTGCTGCTCGGCGCCGTCGTGGATGAGCGCCGCAGATCGGATGAATTGCTGCGCGAGCAGCACGCCCAGGTCTTACGCATGACCAGGCATGCGACGGCCGGTGCGATGGGTGTTTCATTGGCCCACCAGATCAGCCAGCCGCTATCGAACGTCGCCATGTACCTTCACGTCGGCCGGCAGCTTTTGGCTGACAAGCCTGCCGAACCGGCGCCGATTGCGGCGTCTCTTGAAAAGGCAACAGGGCAACTGCGGCAGGCGAAGGAAATCCTCGAGCGTCTGCGGGATTTCGTCTCGCGCGGCACGCTGAGGCCAGCTCCCACCGACCTCGGCGCCCTGACGCGGAAGGTGGTGGCGCTGGCCGAGGATGACGCAAGGGCGCACGGCGTATCGGTGCGGCTCGAGGCTGCGTCCGTCCCGCCGGTCACCGTTGATGCGCTTCAGCTCGAGCAAAGCCTGATCAACGTGATCAACAACGCCATCGACGCCGCGACGGAAGCGGACCGATTGCCCGGCTGCGTTATCGTTCGCGTGACAGCCCTGGACGATGGGGTGCGGATCGAGATCGAGGACAATGGGCCGGGGGTGTCCGATGTCGTGGCCAAACACCTGTTCGAGCCGTTCGTCACGACAAAGCCGAGCGGCATGGGGCTCGGCCTGGCGCTGTCGCGCGAACTGATCGGCGCGCACGGAGGGACGATCGATTGGGAGCGCAACCGGCCGGACGGGGGCGCACGGTTCACGATCGAGCTACCCTTGAGCCCCGAGGTTGGCCATGGGGCATAAGCGCGTCGTGCACGTCATCGACGATGAAGCCGATGTCTGCGAAGCCCTCAAGGTGCTGTTGCATACAGCGGGGATGGAAGCGCGCACCTATGCCTCGGCCGAAGAGTTCCTCTCGGAAGTCAAGCTGAGCAGGCCGCTATGCCTGCTGGCCGATGTACGTTTGCCGGGAATGAGCGGGCTGGACCTCGTGCGTCACCTGCAACAGGGGCCGATGTGCCCGGTAGTGGTCATGATCACCGGCCATGGCGACGTGCCGCTTGCGGTAAAGGCCATGCGAGCGGGCGCATTGCACTTTCTCGAGAAGCCGTTCGAGCCGGCGGAACTCCTTCAGACTCTGGAGGAAGCACATCAGCGCGTCGCCGAGATCGCCGCCGAAGAAGCAACGTACGCCGCTATCGAGGCCAGCTACCGGTCGCTCACGGCCCGCGAACAGGAGGTGATGGCGCTCCTGACGGAAGGGATGCCGACAAAGCTGCTCGCGACAAAACTCGGGATCAGCACGCGGACAGCCGAGCATCACCGCGCAGCCGTGCTGCAGAAGATGGGCGCGCGGACGCTGTCGCACCTGGCGCGCATGAGCATGAGCCTGCAGCGTCGAAGCGCGCCTATACGGCCCTAGTCTCGACCGCTGCGCGCGGTTCCCGGATCACGAGAGCATCGCACGGTACGTCATCCATGATCGCCTTTGCGACGCTTCCCAGAATTATCTCCAAGAAGCCGCTCCTCCCGTGCGTACCAAGCACCAGCAGGTCGACGTCCTGGTCTTGCACATAGTCGCGCAACAGAAAATTTGGTTCGCCATCCTCAATCAGCACCTGCGGCTGTTGCCAACCGGGCGCTGATTTGTCCACTCCCGCCAAAAACGCCTGCACCTCCAGCTCGACTTCCATACGATATTGTCGATGCAGTTCTGGTTTGGTTATCAGCTCGGACGGTGGGCGGTACGCATGAAAGACTGTCAGCCTTTGTCCGGAGAAAAAGCGTGCGGCTTTTTCCAGCGCATAACGCGAGGCATCGGAAAGATCGGTAGCGAAAACGATATTCTTGTACGGCCTGCGCGGACGGTCCTTCACAACGAGGAGCGGCACCTGAGACCGGCGAAACAGTCGATCCGCGGTCCTGCCCAATATGAAATGTCCGAGCGACTCGCCTCTTCCGACACCGATTGCAATCAGGTCGCAATTTTCGGCGTCGGCACTGCCCAGAATGGCTTCTGCCGGCTTTCCTTCGGTGATTCGCACGCTCGACCGGGCCGGAAGCGCGTCGACATCGGCCAGGAGGTGTTTTCTGGCAATATCAAGCGGATCTGACGGGCGTCTCCACGACGGCAGTCCCGCTGCATCCGGGATGTTCAAGTCGCGATCTTCAACGACATGCAAGACGATCAGCGACGATTGCCACTGCTTTGCAAGCATGGCCGCCCGGGAAAGCGCGCGGTCACAGCGGGCACTAAGATCCGTCGCCAGGAGAATCTTTTTGGCTGGCCTGCTTATCCGGCTTGGCGCGTTCACACCGCACTACTCCTGTCGCTCGGGACGCGCCAATTCGTTCGGGCTTTCCACGGCGCGCCCTGATGTTCCGCTTTGGAGTTGCGACCCGTTCCCGGCGCGTCAGGATCGGGCGTGCTGAGGACAGGACGTAGCACGCCGCGGCGCGAAATGCGCCCCAACTCCGCGTAGGGATTAATGCTTGCGGACTTATGGCGAGAACTACCTACGCGCTCGCGCACGGAGCGTGCGGTGATTCTCGCCGGAGCAAAAAAAATGTCCGCCCGGCGACGGAATCCCGGAGGTCACTGATCGCGAAACGCATTTCATCGCGTCGTTCTGATTGCCGTTACGACTCTCCCGTGGTGATATCGGCTCATGAGCCCTTCGATACGAACACCCGCCTCGGACGGATTGCGCATCCGGCCGATGCGGCACGACGAAATCGCGATCGCCGTGGACTGGGCCGCGGCCGAAGGCTGGAATCCGGGCATCGCCGATGCCGCCTGCTTCGCTACCGTCGATCCGAAGGGCTTCCTCATCGGCGAACTCGAAGGCGAAACCGCTGCGACCATCTCCTGCGTCAATTACAATGCGAGCTTCGCCTTCCTCGGCTTCTATATCGTTCGCGCGGATCTGCGCGGCCGCGGCTTCGGACTGCGGATATGGAACGCAGCCATCGCGCACGCCGGCTCGCGGGTGATCGGGCTCGACGGCGTGGTGGCGCAGCAGCAGAACTACCGGAAATCCGGCTTCGAACTTGCTTATGCCAACATCCGTTACGGCGGCACCGTGGCATCCCCCGAGGCGCCGCGAGCAGGCGTCGTCGCGCTCGGCGAAATCCCCCTGGCTGACGTGGAGGCGTACGACGCGACCGTGTTTCCGGCTCAGCGACCAGCGTTCCTGCGCGCCTGGATCGGCGCGCCCGGGCATGTCGGCCGCGCGGTCGTGCGCGACGGCAGGCTTGCCGGCTGGGGCGTGATCCGTCCATGCTTGAGGGGCCGCAAGATCGGTCCGTTGGTTGCCGACGACCGCGCCACCGCCGAGATCGTTCTGTCGGCGCTGCTTTCCGGCGTCGGTGGCGGCCAGATATTCCTCGACGTTCCCGGTATCAACCGCGACGCGGTCGCGCTGGCGCAGGATCTCGGGCTTGCGCCGGTGTTCGAAACGGCGCGCATGTATACCGGCGCGATCCCGCAATTGCGGCTGGAGCGGATATTCGGCGTCACCAGCTTCGAGCTGGGGTAGCCCTCTCGCGAGAGAGCGACATCGAGAAGCGGCCGTGCGGTTTCCGCTTGTTCCCGGCGTGAAATCGAACTAGCTCAACGCAGCAAGGAACGAACCGGACGTTTTGTAGATGGGTCGGGATCCAGGCGATCAATTCCCTTACGCAGCGTTCTTCTGGCCGGCGATTGCCGCTGCATCCGCCGTTGAAGCCGCCTCGTCGGTGGCGGCGCAACTGCTGGACCTCGTGCCCGACACTGACGATGCCCGCACTGCACAAGAGCCGCAAGGCGCCACGCCGGGCAAGATTGCGCTGGAGCTGAATTCCGTGCACCTCCGCGACTTCACGACAACCGATAGCGGCGTCGCCACCCTGCTCTGCACGCCGCTGGCGCTGCATGGCGCCGCGGTAGCGGACCTGGCGCCGGGACACAGTCTTGTCGAAGCGCTTCGTAGCGCTGGAATTGAACGGCTGTTCATGGCCGATTGGCGCTCGGCCAGCCCTGACATGCGATCTCTCGGCATTGACGAATATCTCGCCGCGCTCAACGTGCTGGTCGATGACGTCGGCGGCCGGGTCGATCTTGTCGGGCTTTGCCAGGGAGGCTGGCTATCGCTGATCTATGCGGCGCGCTTCCCGGCCAAGGTGCGCAAGATCGTCATGGCCGGTGCGCCGATCGATCTTGCTGCGCAGCATTGCGGACTGTCCGCGGTCGCCAAGGCCACGCCGCTGACCGTATTTCAGGGTCTGGTCAATTCCGGCAACGGCCTCGTCATCGGCCGCAGCATTGCAAAATTCTGGGGAAACCCGACCGACACGAAACATATTCATGAAATCCTGCAGACGGCTCATCCGATCGGCTCGCCGGATTTCACGCAGCTCGAAGCCAGCTTCAGGAAGTGGAATTCCTGGACCATCGATGTTCCCGGCAAATACTATCTCGAAGTCGTCGAGAAACTGTACAAGCGCAACGAACTCGCCCACGGAAGCTTCGTCGCGCTCGGGCAAAGGATCGACCTCTCGCGGCTGCGGCTTCCGATCTATCTGCTTGCCGGGAGCGCCGACGACGTGGTCGCCCCGGAACAGGCGCTTGCCGTTCAACGGCTGGTGGGAACCGCGCCCAAGGCGCTTTGCCATCAGGTCGCGCCGTGCAATCATCTAAGCCTGTTCATGGGAAGACGGACGCTCGAAGAATATTGGCCCGCAATCGTGCGCTGGATAAAGGAAGCTGACTGAGCCAGGTTTGAACGAGCGTTTCCGCCGTAGGCCGCCCCTCAAGGAATTCCTGCAGGTCGAATGCCCAACCATCCCATCATCGTGCAGAAGCATGGCGGCGCCTGTCTCGAAACACCGGCAAAAATCCGCGCGGTCGCGAGCAGCCTCGCCGATTTGCATCATCGCGGTCACCGCGTCGTGGCGATCGTCTCGGCGATGGGCAAGACCACCGACGAACTCATCAGGATGGCCTATCAGGTCAGCCCGCATCCCAACCGCCGGGAACTCGACATGCTGTTGACGACCGGCGAGCGGATCAGCATGTCGCTGATGAGCATGGCGCTGTCCGACCTCGGCGTGCCGGCGATCAGCTTTACCGGTAGCCAGGCCGGCGTGATGACCGACCAATCGCATTCCTCGGCGCGCATTCTGGACGTGCGGCCCATTCGCGTGCTCGAAGAACTCGATCGCGGACGCATCGTGGTTCTGGCGGGCTTTCAGGGCGTCAACCCCGTGAACAAGGAAGTCACCACGCTTGGCCGGGGCGGCAGCGACACCACGGCAGTCGCCATGGCCGCGGCGCTGAAGGCCGACAGCTGCGAAATCATCAAGGAGGTCGATGGCGTTTGCTCGGCCGATCCGCGCATCGTGGCCAACGCGACACCCCTGCGTCAGCTCGATTTCGCCGCACTCTCAGAGATGTGTTTCTGGGGCGCCAAGGTCCTGCATTTTCGCAGCGTCGAGCTGGCGCAAAACCAGAATGTGCCGCTGATCATCAAGAGATCGGGCGGCACCGAAGACAGCACGACAGTGATGAAGGAGGTCAGCGGAATGGAAAACGGAAAGGTCCTGGCCGTCAACTCGATGGCGCGCATCGAGCACGTGGAGATCGATTCGACTGATCTCAACCAAGGCTTCGAAAAATTCGCAGAGCATCTCAAGCAAAACAGCCTGTCGTGGCCGCAACTGCTGGCCTCGGCCTTCACTGCCGGAAAAACCCGGATCATGCTGACCTGCGATCCGGAATGGCTCGACGCCATGCTGCGCACGCTCGAAGAAGCTCAGGATTTGCGCAAGCAGCGCGAAGCGCTGAGTTCGGTGAGCCTGACGTGTTTCGGCGGCGTCTCGTCGGACCTGCCGTTCCGGGCGATCCAGGTGCTGCAGCAGCACGGGATCACCGCCGACAAATATGTGATGTCACCGCATTCGGTAAGCTTGTTCGTTCCTGTCGAGAGCCGGGAGGCTGCGGTGAAGGCCTTGCATGCCGGTCTGGTTGTTTGATTTGGGCGTGAATGGAATCGGCCCGGACGTCCTCATCCGCGCTCAGGACGGTTTCGCCTCGGGCATCACCCCGCCCAGCGCGATCGTCAGTTCGGCCGCCACCTCGCGCACGGCTCTGCCGAGATCGGGCACGCGCGCTTCGGTGACGCGTGAGGTCATGCCGGAGACGGAAATGGCTGCCAGCGGCTCGCTGCAATCGCTGTAGACGACGGCAGCGACGCAGCGCAGGCCGATGCGGGCTTCCTCATCGTCCACGGCGTAGCCCTGCCGCCGGATCGTCTCGAGTTCCCTGAACAGTTCGCCGGGCCGCACGATCGACTTTTCCGTCAAGCGCGGCATGCCCTGGCGGCAGATGATCGCGTTGACATCGGCGTCGGAATAAGTGGCGAGCACCGCCTTGCCGACGCCGGAGGCGACCATCGCGACGCGGCCGCCGACCTTGGTCAGCGAGCGCATGATCTCGCGGCTCTCGATGCGGGTCAGCACGATGATGGACTCGTCGTCGACCACGGCGAGGTTGGCGGTTTCACGGGTCAGGTCCCGCAGCTTGCGCAGATACGGCATCGCCTGCGCCGTGAAGTTGCGGCGGCGGGTGAAGGTCGCGCCGACCGCAAAGCTCTGCGCGCCGACATGCCATTTCGATTCGGTGCGGTCGAACTGAACAAAGCGACGCTTCTCCAGCGTCGCCAGCAGGCGGTGCGCGGTCGAGGTCGACAACCCCGTGCGAACGGCGAGATCGGTCAGCCGGTAGCCTTCGTCGTCTTCGGCCAGCACTTCAATGATCGACAGCGCGCGGTCGACCGACTGAACGCCGCCGTCGCGCGCGTCGGGCTCGTGGTCTGCACTGGATTTCGGCTCGATGGCCTTGCGCCGGATCACGTCTTTCTTCATCGCGACCTGCATTTTATCCGCACGTCACATTCCCAGCGGACATCGTGCTGCGCCGTAGGATGGGTAGAGCGAAGCGAAACCGATCACCACATAACCAGCGCTACTGTGTTGATGGGGTTCGTTTCGCTCTACCCATCTTACGGGCTGTTCTCTCTCCCGCACCTGCCGGGAGAATAGATCGTAAATACATTGACTACCGTCATTGCGAGCGAAGCGAAGCAATCCATTTCGCGGCTTTCCGATAGATGGATTGCTTCGTCGTTTCACTCCTCGCAATGACGACCAGCCTCAAAGCAATCCCGCGCCGCGCGCCCACTTGTACTTGGCGCCCAGCACCTCGACCGGCATTTCGGTCGAGTAAGCATAGGCCGGGATGCCGTTCTGGTAGAGATATTCGGCCGCCTCCTCGACTTCGACGTCGCCGGCGAGCGAGGCGACGATCGGTTTCACAAAACCCCTCGCCTCCATCTCCTTCTTCACCTCGACCATGTTGCGGGCGAACACCATCGGCGGGGTGACGATGGTGTGCCAGTAGCCGAGGATCAGCGAGTGGATCCGCTCGTCCGACAGGCCGAGCTTCACGGTGTTGATGTAGGTGATCGGCGGCTCGCCGCCGGTGATATCAACGGGATTTCCGGCCGCGCCGAACGGCGGGATGAACTTTCTGAACGCCGCGTCGAGATCCGGCGGCATCGACATCAGCGACAGGCCGTTGTCGACGCAGGAGTCCGACAGCAGCACGCCCGAACCGCCGGCGCCGGTAATGATCAGCACGTTTTCGCCCTTCGGCGTCGGCAGCACCGGCATGCCGCGCGCGAATTCGAGCAGTTGGCGCAACGACCGGGCGCGGATCACGCCCGACTGCTTGAACACGTCCTCGTAGATCTTGTCGTTGCCGGCAAGCGCGCCGGTATGCGACGAAGCTGCTTTGGCGCCTGCCGAGGTGCGGCCCGCCTTCAGCACCACCACCGGCTTCTTCTTCGAGACGCGCTTGGCGGCTTCCGCAAACGCACGGCCGTCCTTCAGGTCTTCGCAGTGCTGGGCGATCAGGTTGGTGTTGGGGTCCTGCTCGAAGAATGCCAGCAGATCGTCCTCATCGATGTCGGACTTGTTGCCGAGGCCGACGATGGCCGACACACCCATCTTAGCCGAGCGCGAGAAGCCGATGATCGCCATGCCGATGCCGCCGGACTGCGACGACAAGGCTGCATGACCCTTGACGTCGTAGGCGGTGCAGAACGTGGCGCAGAGATTAGACCAGGTATAGTAGAAGCCGTAGATGTTCGGCCCCATCAGGCGGACGTTGTACTTCTTGCCGACCTCGACGATCTCGGCCTGCAATTCGGGCGCCCCGGCTTCGGCAAAGCCTGACGGAATAAGGACGGCGCCGGGAATTTTCTTCTCGCCGCATTCGGCCAGCGCGCCGGCAACGAACTTCGCCGGGATCGCAAACACCGCCGTGTCGATTACGCCGGGCACGTCCTTGACGCTCTTGTAGGCCTTGTAGCCCAGGATCTCCGCGGCCTTCGGGTGGATCGGATAGATGTCACCCTTGTAGCCGCCGTTGATCAAATTCTTCATCACGGAGTTGCCGATCTTGCCGTCCTCTGCGGAGGCGCCGATCACCGCAACCGCCTTCGGCTGCATGATGCGATTCATCGCGGCTACGATCTCTTCGGTCGGACGCGGCGCCGGGCGCGGCTTGTAATCGAAATCGACGACGATGCGCACGTCGGCGGCGATCGCGTCCTTCTTGGTGGCGAACACCGGGTTGAGATCGAGTTCGACGATTTCGGGGAAGTCGCTGACGAGCTGCGACACCTTTACGATGACGTCGGCCAGCGCGTCGCGGGAGACCGGATCGCCGCCGCGCACGCCCTTGAGCATCTCATTGGCCTGGATGCCGTCGAGCATCGACAGCGCGTCGTCCTTGCTTGCGGGCGCAAGGCGGAAGGTAATGTCCTTCAGCACCTCGACCAGCACGCCGCCGAGGCCGAACGCCACCAGCTTGCCGAACGAGTTGTCGGTGATGGAGCCGACAATGACCTCGGTGCCGCCGGCCAGCATCTGCTGGACCTGGATGCCATCGATCTTGGCGTCAGCCTTATACTTCTTCGCATTTGCGAGAATCGTCTCATAGGCCTTTTCGGCATCGGCCGCGGTCTTGACGCCAACCATGACGCCGCCCGCCTCGGTCTTGTGGAGAATGTCCGGCGAGACGATTTTCATCACCACCGGGAAGCCCATGCCGGAAGCGATCTTGCCGGCTTCGGCGGCAGATTTGGCCACGCCCTCTTTCGGAACCGGGATGCCGTAGGCATCGCAGACCAGCTTGCCTTCCGGCGCGGTAAGGCTGGTGCGCTTTTCAGCCTTCACCGTATCAAGCACCCGGCGGACAGCCTCTTTGGCGCTCGGCTCGGCGATCTTGCGGGCCGCATCTGCAGAATTTGACATTGGGCTTCCTCCTGGGCTGATTTTATGGCATTTGGTATGCCAGAGAAGAGATTGTCAAGACAAACTGTCGCGCAGAAACATTGAAAACAAGGGCTCCTTGACATCGTGGCATTTGGTATGCCAAAGATATTACCGAGTTTCTTCTGCTAAGAATGCGTCTCCAAAACGGAGGAGACGAGTCGTGCCCGCACCTAAACAAACCAAGGCGCCGCCTGCCATGGCTGAGGCTGACATTGCAATCGTCCGGATTGCGCCTGAGACGAGCTTCAAAAACAAGGCTTATGAAGCCTTGAAGGAAGCCATTCTCAAGATGGACATTTATGCGACGCCCGAGCAGGTGATGCTCGACGAGCGCGCACTGTCCGAGCGCCTCGGCGTCAGCCGCACCCCGATCCGCGAAGCCATCGCGATGCTCGAACAGGACGGCTTCGTCAAAACCGTGCCACGCCGCGGCATTGTCGTGGTTCGCCGCACCAAGACCGAGATCGTCGACATGATCCGCGCTTGGGCCGCGCTCGAGAGCATGGCCGCACGCCTGATCACGACCACGGCGCGCAAGAAAGACATCACCGCGCTGCGCGACTTCTTCAAGGACTTTGGCAAGGATCGTCTGCCGCAGGATCATGTCGAGGAATACTCCAAGGCCAACATCGCGTTCCACCAGGCGCTGATCTCGCTGTCGGAGTCCCCGGTACTGGTCGACGTCGCTGTGGGTCGGTACTCCCACTGGGGCTTACCGTTGCG
>DATCXE010000140.1:0-4771 GCA_036565985.1 Bradyrhizobium sp. | reverse complement strand
ATCACCGTCGAGACCGGCCGGTTCGAACTGCTGCAGCGGGCGATCGGCGGCGTCACCACCGACCGTCGCCTGCAGCTTCTCCTGATCGCGTTCGCCTTCGGCGCGTTCTTCGAAGGCGCGTCCGGCTTCGGCACGCCGGTGGCGATCACAGGCGCGATCCTGATCGGGCTCGGCTTCTCGCCGCTGGCGGCTTCCGGCCTTTCGCTGATCGCCAACACCGCGCCCGTCGCCTATGGCGCGCTCGGCACGCCGATCCAGGGCCTGGCGTCCGTCACCGGTCTCGATCCCTTCGTGCTCGGCGCGATGGTTGGACGGCAATTGCCGTTCTTCTCCCTGATCGTGCCGTTCTGGTTGATCTGCGCGTTTGCGGGCTGGCGCGGCATGATGGCGATCTGGCCGGCCGTTCTCGTCACCGGCGTCTCGTTTGCCGTCCCGCAATTCGTGATCTCAAACTACATCAATCCGTGGATCGTCGACATCGGCGCCTCGCTGATCTCGATGGGCTGCCTGATCCTGTTCCTCAAGGTGTGGCAACCCCGCGAGCTCTGGTTGTCGCCGGCGCTGCGCGGGAAGGATGAATCGGCTGCGACCATGAAGCCCGCCAAGCCGCTGGATACGGCGAAGCTCTCGCAGCCGCAGCTCTGGAGCGCGCTGCTGCCGTGGATCATCGTCTGCATCGTGATGCTGATCTGGGGCACCGGCGCGTTCAAGAACTGGGCGAACGCGATCTTCACCTGGAATTACCCGGTGCCCGAGCTGCACAACCTGATCAACAAGGTGCCGCCGGTGGCCGCCAAGCCGACGCCCGAGGCCGCGGTGTTCAGCTTCACCTGGCTGACCTTCACCGGCACCGGCATGCTGATCGCCGCGATCACCTCCGGTTTCCTGATGGGCTTCTCGCCGGTGAAGATGATCGGCGAATATGGCCGCACCATCAGGCTGTGCGCGATCTCGCTGATCACGATCTCGGCGATGCTCGCCATCGGCACGCTGACCAGGCTCTCCGGCGTCGACGCCACGCTCGGCCTCGCCTTCGCCACGACCGGCGTGCTCTATCCCTTCTTCGGCACGCTGCTGGGTTGGCTCGGCGTGGCGCTGACGGGATCGGACACCGCTTCCAACGTGCTGTTCGGCAATCTGCAGCGGATCACCGCCGAACAGCTCGGCCTGTCGCCGATTCTGATGGCCGCCGCCAACTCCTCGGGCGGCGTGATGGGCAAGATGATCGACGCGCAATCGATCGTCGTCGCCTCGACCGTGACCAACTGGTACGGCCACGAAAGCTCGATTCTTCGCTACGTGTTCCTGCATTCGATCGTGCTGGCCTGCCTCGTAGGCCTGCTGGTGACGTTGCAGGCCTACGTCTACCCGTTCACGGAGATGGTCCTGAAATAGGGGCCGCCCATCCAGGCGATCGTCCTGATCCCCGCGGCTGCCGCCCGCGGGGATTTTTTCATTTCAGAAGGAGTTTGTGGATCGGCCAGCTATTCGCGTGTATTCGAGTAATCTCGCCTTTGGGTTGAGTGCGCCAATCTGTCCCGTCTTACGATATGGCAGAAGCCGGACGATGCGATACGGTGCTGGAAAATTTCAGGGAGAGAAGCATGTTATCGAAACTTAATCGGCGTCATTTCATCGCTGCCGGCACGGTAGCCGCCGCGATGCCTTTGTTCTCGCGTAGCGCCTCGGCGCAAGGCGCATGGCCGTCGCGCAATATCCGAATGGTCTGCAGCTACCCGGCGGGTGGACAGACCGACCTGCTCGCGCGCGCCTTCGGCGACTACATCACCAAGCAGGTCGGCAAGACCGTCGTCATCGAAAACAAGGCCGGCGCGTCCGGCTCGATCGGCGCAGCGGAAGTCGCGCGCTCAGCGCCGGATGGCCATACCATCCTGTGCTCCATCTCGGCCACCTACGTGACGAACCGGGTGATGATGAAGAACCCCGGCTACGACATGGACAAGGACCTGACGCTCGTCAGTGTCATCCCGGGCGCCGGTCTGCTGCTGATCGCGAACCCGGCGTCCGGCGTCAAGACGTTGGACGATTTCGTCGCGTTCGCGCGCAAGAAGGGCCAGGTGAACTTCGGCACCTATAGCGCAGGTTCGGCCCCGCACATGACGATCAATGAATTCAACAAACAGTACGGTCTCAACATCGAACCGATTCATTACCGGGGCGAAGCGCCGATGTGGACGGGGCTGCTGGACGGCACGCTCGATGTAGCGATGGGCAGCTACACGGGAGCCCAATCCGTCCTGCAAAGCAATCGCGGCACTGTGTTCGCGGTGCATTCGAAGAAGGTCGACGCGATCCCTGACATCAAGACCCTGCCTGAGCAGGGCGCAACAGCGAAGCTCTTCACCTTGAGCGGCTTCTCGGGCTGGGCGGTGCCGAAGGCGACGCCGCAGCCGGTGGTCGATCGGCTGGCGGAACTATGCGTGGCTGCGAATAGCGATCCGAAGGTGAAGGAAGTCCTCAGCACGTTCGGGCTGGAACCGGCGATTGGCTTCAAGGAAAGCAATGCGTTGTATCAGCGCGAATTACCGATCTGGATCGAGAGCGCGCAGGCGCTCGGCCTGGAGCCGGTCTAGCTTGAATGGACGAGCGGTCATGGCCGACAGGCCGTGACCGTAGCCGGCGGTGCTGACCGCCGGATCCAACGTCGCACCGGCAGACTTGGAAACTCATTCCTGGAAGCTCACTCCCGGAAACTCATTCCCGGAAATTCAATCGATCGGCATTAGAGCGCTTCGACTGCACACCTCTGGGGCAGCCCCTAGCCATTCACGCCGTTGTTCAATACAACGGCGCGCGGCGCTGGGGTTCTGATGGTTCGAGAGGTTGCATGATTTCGTTCGCGCGCATGATTCAGGCCGGCGTCGGGGCGCTGTTGCTGATGACCACCGTCGCCCATTCCGGCCCGGCATTGGCCGATGACGGCTTCCCGTTCGGTGCGGAGATGACGCTCGACGTCAACCGCCAGCCCGGCTCCAAGCGGATACCGAACCTGGAGATCGGCGACAACGGCGAGGTGATCCTCGAACTCTGGTGCAAGGGCGGCAAGGGGCAGTTTTCGGTGGCAGGCAATACCGTGATCTTCGTTCCCGGTGCGATGGAGAACCGGCCCTGTCCGCCGGATCGTGCGCAACAGGACGACGAGTTGATCGCGGCGCTGGCGGAATCAGGGACGTGGAAGCGCCAGGGCGATTTCGTATCATTCGTCGGCGCGAAGACGCTGCGGTTTCGCATCAACACCAACTAGACATCAGGCGCGACGTCGCGTTCAGCCGATGTTCGGCGTGATGCGTTGTTCAACAAGTCGCGGCGATAGGGAGAAAGCATGATCATCGACCACACCAAACTGCGTGCGTTTGCAAACCGCATCGTTGCGGCGGGCGGCAGTTCGCCTGATGAGGCGGCGTTCGTTGCCGATCATCTGGTCGAGGCGAACCTGCGCGGCCATGACAGCCACGGCGTCGGAATGCTGGTCGCCTATGTGCGCGATTTCGAGGCCGGCACGCTGAAGGTCAACCAGACGCCGGAGATCGTCTCCGACACGGGGACGATCTCTGTCTGGGACGCGCGGGCCGGCTACGGCCAGGTGATCGCGCATCAGGCGGTCGAGTGGGCCATCAAGGCCGCGAAGCAACATGGTGTCGCGGTGAACGGATTGCGCAATGCGCACCACATCGGGCGCGTCGGCACCTATGGCGAGGTTGCCGCGCGCGCGGGCATGGTCGCGCTGCACTTCGTCAACGTTGCGTCAGGCGCGCCCGGGGTGGCGCCCTTTCGCGGACGCGAGGGGCGGTTCCTGACCAATCCGGTTTGCATCGCCATTCCCGGCACATCGAGCAACGAGCCGATACTGCTGGATTTTGCGACCAGCCGTGTCGCCTTGGGCAAGGTGAGGGTTGCGCACAATGCCGGCAAGCCGATGCTCGATGGCGCATTGCTCGACCACGCCGGGCAACCCACGACCGATCCATCGGTGATGTACACCGAGCCGCGCGGCGTGGTGCTGCCTTTCGGCGAGCACAAGGGCTCCGGGCTGGCGCTGGTCTGCGAACTATTGGCGGGCGCCATCGTCGGCTCGCCAAGCGTGACGACGAACACGCCGCCCGAGCGCGGCATCATCAACGGCATGCTGAGCATTGTCATCGATCCGGCGCGGCTCTCCGCGCGCGACAGCATGATGAGCGAGATCGACGCCATGATCGCGTGGGTGAAGTCGGCCAAGCCTGCCGATCCGGAACTCCCGGTACTGGTGGCGGGCGAGCCCGAACGCATCGCGCGGGCCGAGCGGCTCGCGCATGGCATCGAGATCGACAATGAAACCTGGAGCCAGTTGTCGGCGATTGCCGAACGCTATCAGATCGCGCTCGATCGCTGAGGTCGGCAGCGGCGAGCCTGTGTGTCCCGCGTTCTCGCGTGGCTACTGCGTCGCAATCAATCCATGCGCGGTGGCAACGATCCAGCGATTGCCCCAGCGCACGATCGAGTCAATTCGCCCGATTCCGGGAATGGTGTCGCCGCGCGCGGCCATCTTGATGCCGTCGGGGCCTTCGAGCACGGCGGTTCCGTCCCGAACCTCGACAACGGTCCATCCGGGGATGGTTGTCGGTTTCGTTTCCGGCGCGGGCGCCATGGACGGCTTTGCTGCCATCGCCACCGGATTCGAACTGGCCTGCGAGGCGAAGACCGCGCTTGCTGCCACAGCGGAGGGCTTTGGAATGCTCCCGACGGTGGCGGGGGCCGCGTTTCGCGAGTC
>DATCXE010000131.1:0-3855 GCA_036565985.1 Bradyrhizobium sp. | reverse complement strand
AAAGCGATCGGCAAGTCGTGAGCACGCCCTACGGCATCGCTGCCGGGCAGGCCGCGCGCAGTCCGATGAGCGGCTTCGAGCGCTACCTGACCGTGTGGGTCGCGCTGTGCATCGTCGCCGGCATCTCGCTCGGGCAGTTCTTGCCGGAATTCTTCCAGGCGGTCGGCCGCATGGAGATCGCCCGAGTCAATATTCCAGTTGGCCTGCTCATCTGGGCAATGATCATCCCGATGCTGGTGAAGATCGACTTCGGCGCCCTGCAGCAGGTCAAAGCACACTGGCGCGGCATCGGCGTCACGCTGTTCGTCAACTGGGCGGTCAAGCCCTTCTCGATGGCCTTGCTCGGCTGGATCTTCATCCGCCATGTGTTCGCACCATACCTGCCGGCGGAGCAGCTCGATAGTTACGTCGCCGGATTGATCCTGCTGGCAGCCGCGCCCTGCACCGCCATGGTGTTCGTCTGGAGCAAGCTCACCGACGGCGATCCGTACTTCACGCTGTCGCAGGTGGCGCTGAACGACGTCATCATGATCTTCGCCTTCGCGCCGATCGTCGGGCTGCTGCTCGGCATCGCGTCGATCACGGTGCCTTGGGACACCCTTCTCACTTCGGTCGTCCTCTACATCGTCATCCCGGTGATCCTGGCGCAGCTCTTGCGCCGCTCGCTGCTCAAGCGGGGCGAGGCCACTTACCGCGCGGCGCTGGCGCGCATGGGTCCATGGTCCATCGGCGCACTGCTCGCGACGCTGGTGCTGCTCTTCGCCTTCCAGGGCGAGGCGATCCTCGAGCAGCCGCTGATCATCGCCATGCTGGCCGTGCCGATCCTAATCCAGGTGTTCTTCAACTCGGGCCTGGCCTATGGGCTGAACCGCAGGATGGGCGAGAAGCACAGCGTCGCGTGTCCGTCCGCCCTGATCGGTGCATCGAATTTCTTCGAGCTCGCGGTGGCGGCAGCCATCAGCCTGTTCGGGTTCAATTCGGGCGCCGCGCTGGCGACGGTCGTGGGCGTGCTCATAGAGGTGCCCGTCATGCTGCTCGTCGTACGCTGGGTCAATACCTCCAAGGCCTGGTATGAGCGGGGGCTGGCATGATCGATACACTGAACACCGACTGTTTCTGCATCAGCCTCGACCCCGAGGCCCTCCGGCATGCGATCGAGTCGGACCCCGCGGCGTCCGGGTTGAGCGAGCTCATTGCCGGACGCTGCCCGCACCTGTTCGCCGCGCTGCCCGTATTCGTCTTGCGACAGCACGTGGACGCCATGGCGCAGGTCATACGCGCCGTCGAAGAGGCCGTCGCCCTGCCCGCCTACCGGGAAGCGGTTCTCGCCGGAGCGCCCGCGATAGCGCGCCACGACCCGGGCGCGGCAAGCGTCTTCATGGGATACGACTTTCACCTCGGAGCGGACGGTCCGCAGCTCATCGAAATCAATACCAATTCCGGCGGTGCGATGCTCAACGCCGTCCTCGGTCGCGCCCAGCGCGCGTGCTGCGACGACGTAGCGTCGCTCGACAGCGGCCCGGTCCCGGCCGCCGAGCTAGAGCGGCATTTCGTCGAGATGTTCCAGTCCGAATGGCGTGCTTCCGGCCGTAGCGGGCTGCCGGCCAGGATTGCGATCGTGGACGAGGATCCGGAAGCTCAATTCCTCTATCCGGAGTTCCTCCTTTTCGCCCATCTATTTCGCCGCCATGGAATCGATGCCGTCGTCGTATCGCCGCGCGAGCTGACCTTTGAAGATGGCGTTCTGCGCGACCCGCAAGGGCCGATTGACCTCATCTACAACCGGCTCACCGACTTTTCCCTGGAGGCCGCGGTCAATGCCGAGCTGCGCGCTGCTTACCTGGCCGGCGCGGTCGTCCTGACTCCGCATCCACGGGCGCATGCCCTGTATGCAAACAAGCGGAATCTCGCGCTGCTCACCGACGCGGCCACGCTCCGGAAATGGAATGTGCCCGAAGCGACCATTGAAGTTTTGCTGCAGGGCATCGCCCGCACGGAGCCGGTCGCGGCGGACAACGCCGAGCGTTTGTGGACCACGCGTCGCAAGCTGTTCTTCAAGCCGGCGGCCGGCTATGGCAGCAAGGCGGCCTATCGCGGGGAAAAGCTCACGCGCCGGGTATGGGCGGAAATTGTGCAAGGCGACTACGTCGCCCAGGACCTCGTCGCACCGAGCGAGCGACACATGGGGCCCGGACGCAGCATGAAGCTCGACATCCGGAACTATGTTTACGCCGGCGCAGTACAACTCCTGGCCGCGCGCCTCTACCAGGGTCAGACCACCAACTTTCGCACCGAAGGTGGCGGCTTTGCCCCGGTCCTCATAAGCGCTCGTCTGCCCGGCTCCCCATCGGCCCCCCGGTGTGCCGCCGAACCGTTGATCACCTCGCCCTAAATGACTGCCATGACGCCGCCCGCACCGCAACCGTCCCTCCCCGTCGCCGTAATCGGCGCGGGCCCTGTCGGTCTTGCCGCCGCCGCGCACCTGGCGGACCGCAAGATGCCCTTCATCGTCTTCGAGGCAGGCCGCTCGGTCGCCGAGAACCTCGCGGCTTACGGTCATGTTCGCCTGTTCTCTCCGTGGCGGTTCAATACCGATCGGGCCGCAGTCCGGCTGCTCGCGGCCGAAGGCTGGAGAGCGCCGGACGATGCCTACCTGCCCACGGCCGGCGAAGTCGTCGCGCACTACTTACGGCCGCTGTCGCAGACGACTCATCTTGCGAGCCGCGTGCTGCTGAATACCCGCGTGCTAGCCGTGTCGCGCGCAAGTCGCGACAAGGTCAAGTCCGCGGGCCGCGACACGGCTCCGTTCATCCTGCAGGTGCGATCGGACGGTCGAACGTCAGAACACCTCGCCAGCGCGGTCCTCGATGCATCGGGTACGTGGTCTCAACCTAATCCCATCGGCGCGCACGGCCTGTTGGCGATCGGTGAAAAGGAGCATGAGGAACGTATCGTCTACGGCATGCCGGACATTCTGGGCGACCTGCAAGCCCGGTACGCCGGCCGGAAAATCCTCGTTGTTGGCGCCGGGCACTCCGCAGCGGGCAACCTCATTTCCCTTGCCAACCTCGCCATGAAGGTGCCCGGCACGCGTATCGCCTGGGCGGTGCGCGGGCGCGATCTGCGCCGGCTCTTCGGTGGTGGCGAGAATGACGGCCTTCCCGCCCGCGGTGCGCTGGGGATCCAACTCCAGCAACTGCTAACCGAGCGGCGACTCGAGCTACACCTCGGCTTCGCCGTCGAGCGCATAGAAGCGCAAGGGACCAAGATCCGAATCGTTGCCGACGACGCAATTCTGCCTGCCATCGAGGACGTGGACGAAATCATTGCGGCGACCGGCTCACGCCCAGACCTCGCCATCGCTCGCGAGCTGCGCCTGCGCTTCGATCCGATCTTGGAGAGCACCGAAGCCCTCGCGCCTCTTATCGACCCCAACGTGCATAGCTGCGGCACGGTTCGCCCGCACGGCCACAGGGAACTCGAGCACCCCGAGTCCGGCTTCTATGCCATCGGCGCGAAGTCTTATGGCCGCGCGCCGAACTTCCTCATGGCAACCGGATACGAGCAGGTCCGGTCGGTGGTCGCTGCGCTGGCCGGAGACCTTGCAGAAGCCGACTACGTGCAGCTCGAACTGCCGGAGACCGGCGTGTGCTCCACGCATTTCGCTGGCCAACACGAAGGTGGCGCTGCGGCCGCTTGCTGCGGCGGGCCCGCGAAGGTCGATGCGAATGCATGCTGCGCACTCGATGAGCAGAAGAAAGCGGAAGCGACGAAGGCCGGTGGCTGCTGCTGCGGCTGACTGGTGTTACACGCTCGATTCGACCGCGACAAACAAGCCTGGAGATCATCCGACGC
>DATCXE010000109.1:0-6565 GCA_036565985.1 Bradyrhizobium sp. | reverse complement strand
GCCGCCGCTCGGCTCGCTCATTGCGCAGGCTTAACGTGGCGTGCAAGGTGGTTCAACCCACGTGAATGCAGGGCTCGTCGCCTCGTAGGGCGGATTGGCGTAAGCGTAATCCGCCATTCACTCGTCGTGGGTCGGTGGGTTACGCTACTGCTGACCCACCCAGCTCGAAAGGATCACCATGAACGGCAACAGATATTACGGCGTTCGGGTCGAGGGCGCGAAATACGGCGTGGGCTTCGGCTCGGCGCTGGCGATTGCGATCTCCTACACCAACAACCACTCGATCCTGTGGGCCATCATCCACGGGATTTTCGGCTGGCTCTACGTGATCTACATCGCGCTGTTCGGGTGATGGAAGCAGCGCCAACCCTGCCCGACGTCATCCTGAGGAGGCGCAAAAGCGCCGTCTCGAAGAATGAATGCCACCAGCGCGGCCTCATGGTTCGAGACGCGCGAAGACGCGCTCCTCACCATGAGGCTACTCGCTTCGTCGTCCGCTCAGGCCGCTTTCGCTTCCTTCTCCTCCGACGCCGTATCCATCGCCCGCATGTAGAGATCGAGCAGGCTCTCGCGCTCGTCGCGCTCGTCCTCGTCCTGCTTGCGCAGCTTGATGATCTCCTTGAGGATCTTCACATCGAACCCTTCGCCCTTGGCCTCGGCAAAGACTTCCTTTTTCTGCTCGTTCAGCTCCTGCAATTCGCCGTCGATGTTCTCGACCCGCTCGACGAAAGAACGGATCTTGCCGCCGGGAATGGTGACGTCAGACATGGTGCCTCCCTGTTGAATGAGATCGTGAAAATGACCGCAAAGAAATAACCAATGTGTTAACCTCGGCAGGTTCCCGCCCCGGCAAATCGGATATTCCCAGACTTGACCACATGAACGTGATTTCTATTCAATCGCAGGTCGCCTACGGCCATGTCGGCAACAGCGCCGCGGTGTTTCCCATGCAGATGCATGGCATCGACGTGATTGCCGTGCCGACCACGCTGTTGAGCAACCGGCCGGGCTATCCGACCATCCGCGGCCGGGTGCTCGATGCACAATTGGTTGCGGACCTCCTGCTCGGGATCGAGGAGCGCGGCGCGGTCGATACGGCGCAGATGATCCTGTCGGGCTACCTCGGTTCGCCCGAGATCGCCGCCGTGGTCGCGGATTTCGTCGCGCGCGCCAAGGCGCGCAACCCCGCCCTCACCTATTGCTGCGATCCCGTGCTCGGCGATCGCGACCGCGGCCTGTTCGTCCACGCCGACATCCCTCCGCTGGTGCGCGACCGGCTGTGTCCGCTCGCCGAGATCATTACGCCCAATCATTTCGAGTTCGAATGGTTGTGCGGCACAAAGGCTACGACGATCGATCAGGTGATCGATGCGGCGCGCGCGTTGATGGCGCGCGGTCCATCGACGGTCGTCGTCACCAGCGCCGAACTGGCCGACACGCCTGACGGCGAGATCGAGACCCTCGCCGTCGAACGCGCCAGGGACGGATGCGAGGCGTGGCGCGTGCGCACGCCAAAGCTGCCCATCAGCCCGAACGGCACCGGCGACCTGTTTGCCGCGCTGCTGGTGTCCGCGCGCGTTTACGGCAACGACACGCCGGAGGCGCTGAGCCACGCAGCGTCGGCCATCTTCGCCGTGCTGGAACGCACCGCTGTCAGCGCCGCCGAGGAAATGCGCATCGTCGAGTGCGCCGGGCTGCTCGCCAACCCCAGGCGCTGGTTCGACGCCATCGCTATCGATAGTGCGTAGGATGGGTGGAGCGCAGCCATACCCATCAATGGCATTTGATGGCGTCGATGGGTATCGCTTCGCTCCACCCATCCTACGAGTTTAAATAGCAGGACCAAAAATGAGCCGTTTCTGGAGCAGCCTGACGCACGACCTGAAACCCTATGTGCCGGGCGAACAGCCCCGCATCGCGGAGCTGGTCAAACTCAACACCAATGAGAGCCCGTTCGGTCCGTCGCCACGTGCGCTGGAAGCCATTCGCGGCGAGGCGGCCGATACGTTGCGGCTATATCCGGATCCGCAGGCGTCGGCGCTGCGGGCTGCATTGGCCGCCTATCACCACGTGCGACCGGAACAGGTGTTCGTCGGCAACGGCTCGGACGAAGTGCTGGCCCACGCCTTCGCCGCGCTGCTGAAGCACGATGCGCCGTTGCTGTTCCCCGATATCACCTACAGCTTCTATCCGGTCTATTGCCGCCTGTTCGGCATCGCGTTTGACGCCGTCCCGCTCGATCAGGCCATGCAAATCCGTGTCGCCGATTATCGCCGGGCGGCCGGCGCGATCATCGTGCCCAATCCGAATGCGCCGACAGGCGTTGCGTTGTCGCGTGCCGAGATCGCTACGCTGCTCAAGGATCATCCCGATGCTCCCGTCGTCATCGACGAGGCCTATGTCGATTTCGGCGCCGAGACCGCGATACCGCTGGTCGCCTCTCATAAAAATCTTCTGGTCGTTCAGACCATGTCCAAGTCGCGCGCGCTGGCTGGCCTTCGGGTCGGCTATGCGATTGGCGACGCCGACCTGATCGAGGCGCTCACCCGGGTAAAGGACAGCTTCAACTCCTATCCCCTCGGCCGGCCCGCCCAGGCGGGCGCCATCGCCTCGCTGGAAGACGAGGCCTGGTTCCAGCAGAGCCGCGCTCGCGTGATCGAGGGACGGGAGAGATTGACGCGCGGCCTGGTCCAGCTTGGTTTCGCAGTGCTGCCCTCCGCCGCCAACTTCGTCTTCGCGCATCATCCCGCGCACGAAGGCGCGGCGCTCGCCGCCGCGCTGCGTCAACGCGCGGTGATCGTCCGCCATTTTTCCGCGCCGCGTATCTCCGACTATTTGCGGATCACCGTGGGCACCGGCGCGCAGATCGACCGGCTGCTGTCGGCGCTGTCCGACATCCTGGGCAGCAGTAAGTAGGGCGGATTAGCGAAGCGTAATCCGCCATAGGGTTTGAACCAACGCGGCGGATTACGCCTTCGGCTAATCCGCCCTACGCTCGGTAAGGGAGAAACATGCAAGTCGCGGTTATCGGTGCCGGCGCGGTCGGATGCTATTATGGGGGACTGCTGCTGCGGGCCGGGCATGACGTGACTTTCATCGGCAGGCAGCCGCATGTCGACGCCATCAATGCCCATGGCCTGCTGCTCGACACCAAGTCGTTCAGAGGACACCTGCCCGCCAAGGCCGCGACCGACGCGACCGCGCTGGCCTCGCCAGATCTGGTGCTGGTTTGCGTGAAGTCGGCCGATACCGAGCATGCCGGCCGCTCGCTCGCCGGACGCCTGCGGCCGGAGACATCCGTTCTCAGCCTGCAGAACGGCGTCGACAATGCGCAGCGCCTGCACGCGGTCACCGGCCACGCCGTGATATCAGCGGTGGTCTATGTCGGCAGCGAGATGGCCGGGCCCGGCCATATCAGGCATCACGGCGGCGGCGATCTCGCGATCGGCGCTTCGCCCGCAAGCGCAGCGCTGGCGCAAACGCTGGAAGCCGCGGGCGTGCACACCACCATCGCCGACGACATCGAGGTCACGCTGTGGAGCAAGCTCGTCATCAACTGCGCCTTCAACGCGCTGTCTGCGGTAGCTGACATTTCCTACGGACCGATGCTGGAAGTCGAAGGTACGAAGGACGTCGTCACGCGCGCGGTGCAGGAGGCGATCTCGGTCGCGCGGGCCTGCGGCGTAGCGATGCCCGACGATCTGCTCGCGAACATCCTGAACATCCCGACCATGATGCCGGCGCAGAAGTCGTCCACCGCGCAGGATCTCGCGCGCGGCAAGCCGAGCGAAATCGATTTTCTTAACGGCCACGTGGTGCGCAAGGGCGCCGAGCTCGGCATTCCCACGCCGACCAACCACGCCCTGCAGGTGATGGTGAAGCTGGCGCAACGAAGCAAGGAACTGTCCGGTGGACGGACGTAGCTTGCGTTCAGGAAATCTCGTAGACCGACACCTTGTCCGCAATGCCGCTCAGCGTCACGCGTCGCGGGGTCGGCTTCAGCCCGCTGGTCTCGAGCAGGGCGTGGGCACGCGCGTTCTCCACCACCTGTTCCGTCACCACGATCGAGCGCGAGGCCGCAAGGCCCTGGACGCGCGAGGCGATGTTGACGGTCTGGCCGAAATAGTCCTGCTGGCCGTTGAGCGTGACCGCGAGGCACGAACCTTCGTGGATGCCCATCTTCAACCGCAGGCTCTGGTGCTGGCGCTCGGCGCCAAGATCGCTCATCGCCTCGCGCATGCGGATCGCAGCCGCAATCGCGCGGTCGGGCGTCTCGAAGGTCGCCATCACGGCATCGCCGATGGTCTTCACGACCGCCCCGCGTTCCGATGCGATGATCTCCTGCAGCAGCCTGAAATGCTCGTTGACGAGATCGAAGGCTGTGAGGTCGCCGACGCGCTCGTAGAGTTCGGTGGAGTCCTTGAGATCGCTGAACAGGAAAGTCAGGCTCAGGATCTTGAGGCGCTGGCCGATCGCGAGCGTGTCGGTCCGGTAGATGTCGCGAAAGGTCTGGTTGGTGAGGAGGCGCGTTGCGGTGAGAACCGGCTTGCGTCGCTTCAGAAGATTGTCCAGCGCGTCATTCGCCACCCATACCGCCGGCAACACGCGCGCGTCGGTGCGGTTGTCCAGCGCCAGGCGCAGCGGACCGGGGCGCAAGGTGAGCGCGTCGACCGGAATCTGGACCTTGTTGAAGATGACAGACAGATTCTGCCGCTCGCCGGTCTCCTCCCCGGCAACTTCCAGGAACTGGGCCGTATGCGTCACCGGATCGAACACGATCAACGTGCCCTTCGGCACCTGCAGGGAAAGGATGGCGCGTTCGCCCGCCGGCAGGTCGACGATTTCGAGCGTGACGTCGTCCAGCAGTTTCGCCAGATCGTCCGGAAGATCGATCGCCGAGCTCCAGAAAACCTGGCGATAATATTCGGCCGCGGACAGTTCGTCGGGATTATGCGCCGCGATCTTGCGCACGCGTGGGCTCACCGTGAACGTCACCTCGAGCAGATTGTCGAGCGTCGTCTCATAACCCGCGGCGCAGAACGCGCAATTGTACTGTGTCCGGTCCAGCGTCTTCAGGCTCTTGTTGGCGGAAAGAACCCCGGCACAGCTCGGGCACATCACGTTCCACGTCATCTCGAAGATGCCGAGCCTCACGGCATTCAGCAGCGCTGCGATGACCCGCTCTTCGTCGAGGCCCTCCGTCCCGGCAAGATCGAGCGCGTTGATCTTGTTCAAGGCGTGATCCGGGGCATCCCGCACCACTCGCGCGAGCATATCGACAACAGCCTGGTCGGACGACTGACGCAGCGCCGCAAACAACGTCTCGGTTTCGCTCATGCGACAATGCTACCTGAAACAAGGCAGCGCGAACACCCGCTACCCCCGAAGGCAGCAGGCACTCCTGTCACCATCAAGACAAAAGCCCGCGACCAAGCCGCGGGCTTTCTGCAATCTCGGCAAGCTCACGCTGGCGTGACGTACCGGTCAGTGCGTTGCAACGCCGGTGGTCCGCGGCGCGGTCGCGGCCGTCAGTTTCGTTCGTCGCGTCAGGACGCTCACTTGATGCGCCGTGACCGTGGAAGTTGCTACCGGCGACTGTTCCCTGACGTCAGCGGCGCCCAGCACCTGAACCTGCACAGCCGATATCGGCAAACCCTTGGTTTCGTACGTCGGCAACTCCGCCGCGAGGCCGGCAGCGCTGCCCGCAATCACGAAAGCGGTGGCGGCTGCGATCGATAGGGTCGTTTTCTTCACGTCAATTCTCCGGGGTACGATTCGAAGGCGCAGCCTACCCCGGAAATGCTGCATTGCGATATAGATATATCGCAACGCAACAATGCCACTCCGGTACATCATAAATTGTTGAGCGCCGGCGCTGAAGCGCATGCGAGATCCCAAGCCCCGGCAATAGCGCACGGAACATGAGCAGGCGTCGCGGATCGGTGTGAAAGAGCGGTAGCCGGCCGCCTAAGCGACCGTTCGCTTCTCGATGATTTTCCGGAAATCGGTCGCCAGACCGCTGTAGTAGCCGGCCAGCACCTCATAGAAGGTCTGCTGGGCCTTGTCGGTCGCCGCCCGTGCCTGCTCCTGGCACCGGGTCGCTCTCGCTTCGTACTTCTCCACCTTGGTCTGAAGGTCCGTCACAACCACCATCGTTGCTACTCCCGCCACCCACGCACAACTACTGACGGTAGTCCCGCACAAGTCGAAAAGATGTCCGCGGGATGGAGATTTCGCAGCGTCGTCATGAGCAAGCCGTGGCGCAGCCGAACCTATCGGGCAGGGACCGAAGCCGGCGGACGAACGGATGACCGTCCCGTGCCTGTCGTCGCAGCAGGCCGCTTCGCGCCCTTCCCCTGGTCGCGCTTGGCGCTGTCGACGGATTCCAGATAGGACGCAAGCGCCCAGGCGGAACTGGAACCGCTGACATAGTGCTTTTGCAGGAACAGATAGAGCGTGAGCCTGAACCGGCCCTTGGCGAGGCCGCGCGGGCTGCGATGGCAGGTGACACAACTTTCCGAAAACAGCTTCGACGCCGGCTTGCCCTGGTCGAGATTCTGGGCTT
>DATCXE010000106.1:0-7700 GCA_036565985.1 Bradyrhizobium sp. | reverse complement strand
CCGCCGGTACCGGCGGCAGGGCCGGTCGCATAGGCGGAGGCCGGCGTATGGCGGCGCTGCCACCACGACATCGCGAGCCGCACCACGATGATGATCAGGCCGACCTGCAGCAGCAGGCCGATGATCGACGACAGGCTGCCGAGGCCGGAGAACAAGCCGCCGCCGAACAGCATGCCGAGCAGGCCCGCGCCAAGGAAGCCCGCGGCGAGGCCGCCGAGCATGCCCATGCCGGGCCGGTTGAAGAAGCCGCCCTTGCTGGCCGCGCCAGCCGCCGGTGCGCCCGCTGCGGGGCTGCCTGGCTGGGTAAAGCTGCGGTTCATCGGTTGCGCCGAGCCCGGCGCGGTGGTCGTGCTCGGAGGCGCCGAATAGGTCCGCGATCCCCGCGAACCGGAACTGCCGCCGCCGCCCACGCGGGCGTCAGCCGCCTCGATCGTGATCGCCAGCGGAACCGCCACCGCCATCATCAGGGCGATTGTCCGTACAATTCCGCGCGCAGTCTGCGTGAAATTCATATGTTTTTCCTCAATCCCCGGTATTGGAGAAGTGTCCCTAAGATGGGCAGGGCCGCCCAAAAGTGAAGCCGCCACAGAGACGCACCACTGCGGCCCTCGGTCGCGGGGATGTGACGTTATGGCTGTGGGCCTGTCACCTGGCCTTAACCGCTGGAATCCCGAGCCGCCCGGCGCGCTCGACGCCCCCGGGATCAGGCCCGGCCAGGCGCTACCCAGTCATCGTCTCCTTGACCTTCTCGACCAGCGCGCTCAGCGCAAAGGGTTTGGGCAGGAAGGCGAATTGTTCGTTCTCCGGCAGGCTCTTGTCGAAGGCTTCTTCGGCATAACCTGAGACGAAGATGATCTTCAGGTTCGGGTTCCGCTTGCGCATTTCGCGCAGCAGCGTCGGGCCGTCCATTTCCGGCATCACCACGTCGGAAACGACGAGATCGACGGCCCCGTCCTTTTCGTCCAGCGCCTCCATCGCCTCGATGCCGTTGGAAGCCTCGATCACGCTGTAGCCGCGCGAGCGCAGGCCGCGCGCATTCAACGACCGCAAGCCGTCCTCGTCCTCGACGAGCAAAATGGTTCCCTGCCCGGTCAGGTCGGGCCGCGGCTTCGGCGGCGCAACCGCGGTGTCCTTTGACAGGCCGCTGGCGGCCTGTGCTTCGGGTTGGGCATCCAGCTCGGGACGATGCCGCGGCAGGAAGATGCGGAACGTGGTGCCCTCTCCCGGCGTCGAGTCCACATACACGAAGCCGCCGGTCTGCTTGACGATGCCATACACCGTCGAAAGGCCGAGGCCGGTGCCCTTGCCGACTTCCTTGGTCGAGAAGAACGGCTCGAAGATCTTGTCGACGATATCAGGCGGGATACCGGTGCCGGTATCGGCGATGTCGATCCGCACGTAATCGGCGGCCGGCAACCCCTTGTAGGAAAGCTGCGCGGATTCTTCTGCCGTGACGTTCGCCGTCTTGACCGTCAGCTTGCCGCCGTCGGGCATCGCGTCGCGGGCGTTGACCGCGAGATTGACGACCACCTGCTCGAACTGCGAGACGTCGACCTTGACCGGCCAGAGATCGCGGCCATGCATGAGGTCGAGCTTGACCTTCTCGCCGATCAGCCGCCGCAGCAGCATGGTGAGATCGGACAAGGCATCACCGAGGCCGAGCACCTGCGGCCGCAGCGTCTGGCGGCGCGAAAACGCGAGCAGCTGGCGCACCAGCGTCGCGGCGCGGGTCGCATTCTGCTTGATCTGCATGATGTCCTGGAACGACGGATCGGTCGGCTTGTGCGCGTTCAGCAGGAAGTCGTTCGCCATCATGATGGCGGACAGCACGTTGTTGAAGTCATGGGCGATGCCGCCGGCCAGCTGGCCGACCATGTCCATCTTCTGCGACTGGTTGATCTGGTTTTCCAGCGTGCGCCGCTCGGTGGTCTCCAGCAGATAGACGATGGCCGCCTCGGTGTCGCGCTCGTCTTCCTCGACCGCAGTGACGAAGAACTGCCCCCAGCGCTCCTTGGCGCCGTCGAGCATGGCCTCGACCGGTTCGATGTCGCCCTGCCCCTCCGCCGCCCGGTTGATCGCCGCGATCAGGAGGTTGCGGTCGCGCGCATTCACCGCGCGGAAGATCGACTTGTTCGCCGCGCCGTCCGGGCTCAGGCTTTGCGCCAGCTTGGCGAAGCGGGCATTGGCGCGCACCACCGCACCGCCGGGGTCGACGGTCGCGATCGCCATCGGCGTATGATCGAAGAACCGCATGAAGCGGACTTCGGCGGCGCGCTCGGGGTCGGAGTGTTCGTCGCGCGCGCGGCTGATCACCAGCGTCCGCGAGGCGCCGGGCGCGCCATCGGCGCCGAAGGCGAGCTTGTGGTAGAGCCGCACCGGCATGGTCTTGCCGCCGCGCATCCGCAGGTCGATGTCGAACACTTCGGTTTTGACTTCGCCCGGCACCGCCACGATCGAGGTCAGGAGCGCCGCGCCGTCGCCGGAAACGATATCGGCGAGCTTCAGCCCGCCCGATCCGATTTCGGCAAGGTCGTGATCGAGCCAGTTCGCCAGCGTGGCGTTGACGTAAATGACGTCGCCGGCCGGATTGACCGAGAAGAAGCCGCACGGCGCGTGATCGAGATATTCGATCGCGTGCTGCAGTTCCTTGAACACGTCCTCCTGCCGCTCGCGGTCCCGCGTGATGTCGGCGATCGACCACACCGCGTACTTCGCCTCGCGCTTGCCCTGGCCGAGCGGGCGAACCCGCATCCTGAGCCAGCGGCCATGCGCGCCTTCGCTGCCCGCGATGCGGACTTCTTCCTGCTGCCGCCTGCCCTCGCGCGCCGCCTTGAGCAGACGGAACACCGCCTCCGAGACGTCGGGATTGCCGATGAAGACACGCTCGACCGGCCGCACGTCCTGCGCCGTCGCGGCCCCCGTCAGCGCGAGATAGGCGGCATTGGAATAGACGATGTGCCCCTTGGAATCGGTCACCGCCAACCCGTCATGGGAGTGGTCGGCGATACGGCCTATCACGGGGTCGTCGGCGGTACGGTCGGTGAAGCGGATGATGCCGGCGGCGAAGGCGAACAGGTTGAACAGCCCGACCATCGCGAGCAGCGCCAGCAGGCCGAGGATATAGGGCTGGGCCTGGGCGCGGCCGATGGTCATCAGCGCCACGGCCACCGCCACGATGCCGGCAGCCACCAGCAGCACCATCACGATGCTGCCGCCGCGCCGCGCCGATTCGTGGGCCGCGAGGGGCTCGGTGGGCGGATGGCTATGGGTTTCGGCGGTCATCGCAAGAAGCGCTGCCCTTCGGCATGGAGGTCACGCGCCGGCTTGCGCGCCCCTCCTGAGTGCCTGAATCGGGCCTGCAAGCGCAAGTCCATCAGGCCGCTAATTGACAGGTTGAAGGCATTTCAAGGCGATTTCTGGCCGGTTTCCTCACGTCGGCCGCCCCGAAAGGCCGCGCTTGAGGCCCATGACGTAACCGATGATCTCGGCGACCGCCTGATAGTGCTCGACCGGGATCTCCTCGTCGATGTCGACCGTCGCGTAAAGCGCGCGCGCCAGCGGCACGTTCTCCATGATCGGAATATCGTGCTTCCTGGCGATTTCCCGGATCTTGAACGCGATGTTGTCGACACCCTTGGCGACGCAGACCGGCGCCGACATGCCGCGGTCGTAGGACAATGCCACCGAATAGTGGGTCGGGTTGGTGATGATCACGCTGGCCTTGGGAACCGACGCCATCATGCGCTTCTTCATCTGCGCGATCCGCAACTGCCGGATCCGGCCCTTGATGTGGGGGTCGCCTTCGGACTGCTTGTATTCGTCCTTGATCTCCTGCAGCGACATCTTCTGCCGCTCAAACCATTGGCGGTACTGGAAGAAGTAGTCCGCAATCGCGACCGCCGCGAGCATCGCCACGACCGCACCCAACAGCTGCAGCGTCAGGCTGGTGGTGACGCCCAGGATCGCCGAAGGGTCGAACCGCAGGAACGATTCGAGGCGGTCCCGCTCCGGCCAGAGCACGGCCATCATGACGGCGCCGAGCGCGGCCAGCTTGAACAGTCCCTTGGCGAAATTGGCCAGCGCCTGCTTGCCGAAGATGCGCTTGAATCCCGCGCCGGGCGATACCTTGCTGAACTTCGGCGTCAGCGATTCGGCGGACCATACCAGGCGGTGCTGGATCATGTTGCCGGCGATCGCAGTAATGGCCAGCATCAGCAGCGGCACGCCGATGGCGCCGAGCACGGCATAGCCGAGCGTATTGCCGAGCGCGAGCAGCGCGGGACCATCGGCGCGAAGCTGGCCTGCATTGGCGACCAGGTTCCGTAGCGGCACCAGAATGCCACCGCCCACCGACCCCGAGAACGTCGACAGCACCAGCGTGCCGCCGGCGATGATGAACCAGGTATTGACCTCCTGGCTCTTGACGACGTCACCCTTCGCATGCGCGTCGTCGAGACGCTTTTGCGTAGGGTCTTCTGTCTTGTCGTCGGAATCCTCGGCCACCGCGGCGTCCTAGCATTTCGCCTGGGTGCGATCTCCGCGCAAACGCGTTCCGCGTTTGTCGCGGGGGAAAACCGCTACCCGTTTTTCCGGATCGCGCCCTATTTCAGCGGTGTCAGCTCGTGCATGACCCCGGTGAAGTAGTCGAGATAGGTTCCCATCATCCCCGCGAGGACGACGCCCAAAATCAGGAAGCCGATCATGATCGACAGCGGCACGCCGACGAAATAGACCTGCATCGCCGGCATCAGCCGGGCCAGCACGCCAAGGCCGATATTGAAGACGAGGCCGAATACCAGAAACGGCGCCGAGAGCTGCATGCCGATCTTGAAGGCGGTGGCAAATGCGCGCGTCGCCAGCGCTGCGACATCGCCGCTCGGCATCACCTCGCCCGGCGAGAAGATCCGGTAACTCTCGTTCAGCGCCGCGATGACGAGGTGATGGCTGTCGGTGGCGAACAGCAGCGTCATGCCGAGGATGGTGAGAAAATTGCCGATCAGCAGGCCTTGCTGTCCCTGGGTCGGGTCGACGGCGGTGACGAAGCCCAGCCCGAGTTGCTGGGCGATCACCGAGCCCGCGACCGACAACGCCGACAGCGTGACCCGCGCGGTCGCGCCAAGCACAATGCCGATGACGATCTCGTGCACCATCAGCACGCCGAGCGCGCTCATCGAGGTCAGGTCGACCTGATAGGCGGAGCGGTGCAGCGGCAGGATGATCAGCGTCAGCAGCAACGCGATCGACAGCTTGATGCGCACCGGGATGTTGCTCTCGCCGAACCCCGGCAGCAGCATCACCATGGCCCCCACGCGGGCGAACACCAGCATGAAGGTGGCGGCCAGGGCCGGCAGCAGGGAGATGTCGATGCGCATTCATGGACAATGCATCAGCCGCCGATGATTCGCGACGTTATCCGCATCATGTGCCCGTGCATCGAATCCGCCATGAACGGCAGGGCCAGCAGCAGCGTCACGAACATCGCCAGAATCTTCGGCACGAAGATCAGCGTCTGCTCCTGGATCTGCGTCAGCGCCTGGAACAGCGACACCACGACGCCGACCACGAGGCCCATCACCATCAGCGGCGACGACACCACCACGATAGTCCAGATCGCATCACGCGCGACGTCGAGGGTTTCTGCACCGGTCATTTTATTTGTTCTCGCTTGCTTTCTCTTGCTTCGTCATTCCGGGATGGTGCGCAAGCACCAGACCCGGAATCTCGAGATCCCGGGTTCGATGCTGCGCATCGCCCCGGGATGACGTCCAAGGACGTCAGATCGGCATTCTCATGATGTCTTCGTAGGACTGGATGACGCGGTCGCGTACCGAGACCAGCGTCGACACCGCGACATCGGTCTCGGCCACCGCGGTCACGACATCCATGACGTTGGCCTTGCCCGAACTCATCGCCATGGACTGGGCGTCGGATTTCTTGCCCGCTTCCATCACGCTGCCCACCGCATCCTTGAGCAAGGCGCTGAAGGACGGGCCGCCGGTGGACTGACCGCCCTTCTCGGCGCCGCCGGATTCCATGATGCGGGAAAGCGCGGCGTAGGCGTTTGCTGCAACTGTCGGTGAAGCCATTTTCTAAAATTCCTGTTCAAGCCTTGAGGATGTCGAGCGTGCGTTGGATCATGCGGCGCGTGGCGCTGATGATGTTGAGGTTGGCCTCGTAGGAACGCTGCGCCTCGCGCATGTCGGTCATTTCGACCAGCGGATTGACGTTCGGATATTTGACGTTGCCCGCGGCGTCCGCCGCCGGATTGCTCGGCTCGTGCTTGATGCGAAACGCCGACTGGTCGGTGCGGATCTTGCCGAGCGTCACCACCCGCGCATCCAGCGTGCGGTCGAGCGCGGACGAGAATGTCGGCACCTTGCGGCGATACGGATTGCCTGCCGCGGTCGGCGCGGTCGAATCCGCATTCGCGATGTTTTCGGAGATCACCCGCATCCGCCCCGCCTGCGCGCGCAGGCCGGAGGTCGCGATGCTCATCGAGCGGGCGAAGTCGCTTCCGTCATCTGCCATGATCAGGATCCTTCAGGTCGTGCGAGCATCAGCGCTTTCCAATCGCGGTCTTGAGAAGCCCGAGGCTGCGGCTGTAGAGCGATGTGGCGGCCGCGTAGTCCATCTGGTTGGCGGACACTTTCAGCATCTGGTCTTCGAGATTGACGGCGTTGCCGGCCGGCTTGGTCAGAAAGCCGCTCCTGCCGCCGTCGTCCCGAAAACTCTGTCCGCTGCCCGAAACGGCGATATGGGTCGGCGAGGTGCGCATCATGGTGAGCGCCCCCATCCCTGCGTCGACATTCGTACCCCTGCGGTCGAATTTCGGCTCGACCAGATCGCTCGGCTTGAAGTTGGGGGTGTTGGCGTTGGAAATATTCTCGGCGAGCACACGCTGGCGTTCCTGGTGCCACTGCATCTTGGTACGCAGCGCCGAGAGGATCGGAAGGTCGTTGATGGCCATGGCGAGCGGCTCCCGTTAACCTCTGGCAGACGCCGTGAGGTAGGCAGAATTTGCCCGGTGCATGGTTAACGGCTGGTTAAAATCGCCAGCTCCGGCCGCAGACCGCGGCCAATATCCGTGCCCAGCGGCCAAACCAGCGCATTTTCGCCACGAAAGCTGCGTTAACCACGCGGCCCGGGGCGCTCAGAAGTCGTTTTGGATCACACGATTCTTGGTCTATTAATTAACGGGGCGGCATGGTTTGCCGTGCGGCGTTAAGGAATAAGGCTGATCTCGGGCGTGATTCGCCGTATACGGATCGCTTCGGAGCCTGGTCCGGCGAGGTGGGAACCGCATTCCCAACGGAACTTGCCCGGACAGGAAGACCAGACCGCACTCGTCGAAGCCAGTATGTGAGAACGGCCCGTGGCCGGGGACTAAAGAATGCAGACACTGACATTCCTCTTCGCATTCATCGCCGTTCTGGCGCTGATCGGCGTCGCCGCATGGCTGGTTCGCCGCTTCGCCAACAATCGCATCGGCGCCAATACCCAGCGCGGGCGGATGCCGCGGCTGGCTGTGATCGACGCCGCAGCGGTGGACGGCCGCCGGCGCCTGGTGCTGGTCCGGCGCGACAATGTCGAGCATCTGCTGATGATCGGTGGTCCGAGCGACATCGTTGTCGAACCGAATATCGTGCGCGCAATGCCCGGTCGGGATATGGCGCCACGGCCTGCGGTCGGCGAACAGTCGC